>JAJDCV010000189.1 GCA_029260675.1 Phycisphaeraceae bacterium | reverse complement strand
ATCCGCCTGAGTCTGAAAAAGTTGCCGAGTTGTTTGGGAAGTTGCTTGATAACTGGTACAAGCAGTTTGAATCTTTGGCAGACGATCTTCTCCCAGTATTTCGGACTTGATCGGGGTGGCAAAAAAAGGGGCCCACGTTTTCAAAACGTTGGCCTCGGGGTGAATGTTGAAGGTATGGTTTGATTGCGAGGTGTTGTCATGCCCGGGTGGAACTGTTGGTATCACTGCATGTCCAGCACATACGGGGCGTGGCTCCCCGGCGACCCGCGTGGATTTCGGACACGAGACCACCGCGAACATGTCGACGGGGATTACATGAATCCGCCCCCGACGGGAGTGTATGAGCAACGACATGAGGCAGCGAAAAGCCGGATGAAGCGAGAGGCGGTGGTGTTGTCGGGGGAGGCCCGGAGGGTGGTGGTTGAAGCTATTGTTCATGCCCTTGCTTCGGTGCACAGGCTGGACGTTCTAGCGGTGAGTGTGAGTGCGACACATATGCACGTACTAGCACGGTTCCCATCCGCCCAGAAGCCCACGTTTTCAAAACGTGGGCTTCGAGACAATCGAACATCCGCCGTGGATGATCCCGTACGCCATCTCATCGGGATCGCCAAGAAAGAATCATCCAAGGCATTAACACGCGCGGGTCTCGCCGTCCCCGGCGGCACCTGGGCGCGGCGTGGCAAGATCGTCCCGATCAAAGATCGGGAACACCAGGTCAATGTTTACAGATACATCCTCGAACACGCCTCCAAAGAAGACGCCGTGGTGTGGTCGTTTCAGGATGAAAAGTAACTGAACTAAACACAGAAGCCCTCGTTTTTAAAACGTGGGCTTCCAGTAATTTTACAAAATGTAATACAGGTCGAGGCTTACACCCCCGCGGCCATCTTCTCGGCCTTGGCGCGGGCGTCGTCGAGGGTGCCGACGTACATGAACGCGCCTTCGGGGATGTCGTCGCCTTCGCCGGCACACAGACGTTTGAAGCTGTCCAGTGTTTCGGCAAGCGACGTGTAGATGCCGGGGAACCCGGTGAACTGCTCGGCGACGAAGAACGGCTGACTGAGGAACCGCTCGATCTTACGCGCCCGGCTAACGATCTGCTTGTCTTCCTCGGCCAACTCGTCAACGCCCAGGATCGCGATGATGTCCTGCAGGCTCTTGTAACGCTGAAGGATCGACTGCACCTGACGGGCCACCGCGTAGTGTTCTTCACCCAGCACGCCCGGATCGAGGATACGGCTGGTCGAAGTCAGCGGGTCCACCGCCGGGTAGATCCCCTTCTCGGCCACGCTTCGCTCAAGCACCACGAACGCATCGAGGTGGCTGAACGTCGTCGCCGGCGCGGGGTCGGTCAGGTCGTCCGCGGGGACGTACACCGCCTGGATCGAGGTCACCGCGCCCTTGTCGGTTGAGGTGATCCGTTCCTGAAGTTCGCCCATCTCCGTCGACAGCGTCGGCTGATAGCCCACCGCCGAGGGCATACGCCCGAGCAACGCCGACACTTCCGAACCCGCCTGCGTGAAGCGGAAGATGTTATCGACGAACAAAAGCGTCTCCTTACCCGAGGAGTCGCGGAATTCTTCACACATGGTCAGCCCGGCCAGGGCGACACGCAGACGCGCGCCCGGGGGCTCGTACATCGGCCCGAACACCATCGCCACACGGTCAAGCACCTTATGGGTCTTGCCCTCGGCATCGGTGAACTCTGCCTCGTCCATCTCGCGCCAAAGGTCGTTGCCCTCACGGGTCCGCTCCCCGACGCCGGCAAACACCGAGTACCCGCCGTGCTCCCGCGCGATACGGGCGATCATCTCCTGGATGATGACGGTCTTGCCCACGCCCGCACCGCCGAACAGACCGATCTTCCCGCCGCGGACGAACGGGCAAAGCAGGTCGACAACCTTGATGCCGGTCTCGAGGATCTGCGTCTTGGGGTTCAGATCGACGAACTTCGGCGGGGGCTGGTGGATCGGCCGGGTCTTCTTGGCGTTGACCGGCCCCTTCTTGTCGACCGGCTCGCCCAGCAGGTTGAACACCCGCCCAAGCACCTCTTCGCCGACAGGCACCGATACCGAGTCGCCCGTGTCTTCCACGCTCATCCCACGCGCCAATCCGTCGGTCGAACCCAACGCCACCGCACGGACCTGACCGCCGCCCAGGTGCTGCTGCACCTCACCGACCAGGTCGATGTCGATCCCGTGGTGGCTGCCCTTGACCGTCAAGGCGTTATAGATTTCAGGCAGGTCGTCCTCGGGGAACTGGGCGTCGAAGGTCGAGCCGATGACCTGAGAGATCGTACCGGTGGTAGCCATGTGTCGTTATCCTCTTGTTTTTCCCATACTTAACGGGCTCACGCCCCACGCGTAACCCCGCCGGGCCAAGTAGATTAGCGGCCGCCCGCCGCTTTGCCAAGTCGTCCCCGGAACCCCGTGAAACACCTGTTAAACGCACGGATACCGGGAAATACTCGATCCAACCGTTCGACGTGTTATACTTGCCCGCCATACCGTCTTATATAGACGCACGGAGGCGTCCGCTTGACCGCGACCAACACCCCACACATCCCACCCGCCCCGGCCAACACCGACACCCCGGATACCCCGGACGCCACCCAGGATCCGTCGGCGACGACCGTGCCTGACCTCGCCACCGAACCCGCGATCACACCACAGCCTGAACCGACCCAGGATCCGCCAACCGAAGCGCAGGTTGTGGTTACCCCTAACATCCAACCCGTCCAAGGCCCGACCCCAAGCCAACCAACAAGCGGTACCGCCGATCAACCGGACAATACGCCGCCGCGCATCATCGCGCTGATGAACCAGAAGGGCGGCGTCGGCAAAACCACCACCTGCACCAACCTCGGCGCGGGCCTGGCGCGGATGGGCAAACGCGTCCTCATGATCGACCTGGACCCGCAAGCGCACCTGTCGCTGTCACTGGGCGTCGATCCCGACCGCATCGAAAAAAGCATGTACGACCTGCTCGCCGACCCGCAGACCACCGCCGACCAGGTCGTGCAACCCGTCGGCGACGACAGCCAGTTGTCGATCCTCCCCGCCGAAGTCAACCTCGCCGGCATCGAAGCAGAGTTGGCCGACAAAGTCGTCACCGGCGCAGCACAGGCGGTGCTCAAGCAGAAGGTAGCGGGGTTGTTAGGTATAGGGTCCAGGGTCTCGGGTCTAGCCGAACAATCTGAAACAAACCCCAGACCCCAGACCCCAGACCCGATCACCCCCGACTACGTCCTCATCGACTGCCCCCCGAGCCTGGGCCTGCTCACCGTCAACGCCCTGACGCTCGCCAGCGAAGTCATCGTCCCCATGCAGGCTCACTTCCTCGCCCTGCAAGGCCTGGGCAAGCTCTTTGAAACCATCGCCATGATGAAGCAGGGGATCAACCCTTCGCTAACAGTCGCCGGCGTCGTCCTGTGCATGCACGAGGGCAACACCATCCTCGCCAACGAAGTCATCAACGACGTCAACAGCTTCCTCACCGACGCCCGCGGCACCGACGCACCCTGGGCCTCGGCGATCGTCTACCACCCCCCGATCCGCCGAAACATCAAGCTCGCCGAATCCCCCAGCTTCGGCCAAAGCATCTTCGACTACGCGCCGGACTGCCACGGCGCCAAAGACTACGCCAAACTCGCGGAGTCCGTCGTTTCTCAGCGCGTTAATGCAGATTGAATCCAGCGGGGATTAACCGCAGAGGCGCTGAGAACGCAGAGGGATGCAAAGATCAGGCATGCTCGGTCTTCACGACACGTCGGATGCCATCGCGTAAAACTTCAACATTGAAGTTGACCAACAATCCTAATTGTAAGTTTGTCGCTTTGAGATATGAAATAACTTGAGCGGTATAAATGGGTGCGAGTTGATCGATTGCCTTTAGCTCGACAATCACACGTTCATCAACAAGAAAATCCAAACGGCCCTGACCGATTACACGATCTTTATAGTGCATTTCGACGGGATGTTGCCTCGTGAAGGGCAGATCCCTTATCTCAAACTCTATCGCCAAGGCTTCCTCATAAGTCGATTCAAGAAACCCAGCCCCAAGCGCACGATGCGCCTCGATAGCTGCACCAATAATTGACTCCGTCAGCTGATTCAACCTTTCATCCGGCTCAATCATCGTATCCTCCGCGCCCTCTGCGCCTCTGCGGTTCAATCTCTTATTGTCTTGTCGACTTCAGCCACTTTGCCAACGCCGCCTTAGTCATGCAGTTTACGGCATCGTTTTTCGTCACCCCGGCGCGACGCGCGGTGAGGACGCCATACTGGAGCTGGCCCAGGTCGGCCGGGCCGTGGGCGTCGGTGTTGATCGCGAGTTTTACGCCGGCGGCGATCGCGGCGCGGGCGTGGGTGTCTCGCAGGTCCAGCCGCCAGTGGTTCGCGTTGATCTCCATCGCAATCCCACGCTCGGCAGCCACCTTGAATAACGCGCCCATGTCCGGGCTTAGCCCCTCACGTCGTCTGATCAGCCGGCCGGTCGGGTGGCCCATGATCGTGACGTACGGATTCTCCATCGCCTTGAGGAAACGGGCCGTACACTTCGCGGGCTCCTGGCTCAGCGCCGCGTGTGGCGACGCGACGACGACGTCCAATTCTTTCAGCAGGCTGTCAGGATAATCCAGCCGCCCATCCGCCAGGATGTCGACCTCGCTGCCGGCAAGCACAACGATCTTCCCATTGAGTTTCTCCGCCACCCGGCGAATCGCCGCGATATGCTTTTCAAGCCGTTCATCGCTGAGCCCGTTGGCCTGCACCTGCCCCTTGGAGTGGTCCGTGATCGCGACCGTGTGGAACCCGCGATCCGCTGCGGCGGTCGCGAGCTGCTCGATCGTCCACATCCCGTCGCTGGCAGTGGTGTGTGTGTGCAGCTCTGCCCGGATATCAGACAACTCGATCAACGTCGGCAATTCGTCCTTCTCCGCCAGCGCCACCTCCCCGCGATCCTCACGCAACTCCGGCGGAACCCACGCCAACCCCAGCGCCTTGAACACATCCTCCTCCGATTCGCCTGCCACAACCTTGTCGCTGTTTTGTTTAGTCAGTCCCCACTCGTTGAGTTTCATCCCCATCAAGATCGCGCGCTCGCGCAGACGGACGTTGTGCTCCTTGCTCCCCGTGAAGTACATCAACGCCGCCCCGTAGCTCTCGGCCGGGACCACCCGCAGATCAACCTGCATCCCACCCCCAAATATGCCCCCGCCCCCGGAAGTGCCTGGCGACTCACCCGTGCGTATCGAACTTTTCGTCTTGCCTTGCGCGATCACATCCGCAACCGGCTCCAGCCCGACGAACGCCTCCATGATCGCCCCGGCGTCCTCGGCCTTGGCCTCGACCAGCAGATCCACGTCACCGATCGTCTCCTTGCCGCGGCGCAGGCTCCCGGCAAAGTCGATCCGCTTGACCTGCTTGAGTCCCTTGAGTTGATCGATGAACCACAACGCCAACGGCATCGCCTTGCCGATCCGCGCACGCTTGCCCGCCTCCTTGGCAAAAGCCAGGTTCTTCCTGATGTTCTCGATCTTCTTCTTGCCGAAACCGGGGAGCACCTCAAGCTCACCGGTGTCCAGCGCCTTGGTGAGTTCATCCAGATCGCTCAGCCCCGCCTCGCGCCACAACAGCGACACCGTCTTGGGACCAAGCCCCGGGACGCCCAGCATGTCGATCACACCCGACGGAACCTCCGCCAAAAGCTCGGCCGCCTCCGTCAGCTCCCCGGTTTTCACAAACGCCTCGATCCGGTCAGCCATCCCCTTGCCGATCCCATCCACCGCACGCAGGGTCTTCCCATCCATCCCCGCCACATCCTCGGTCAACTCGCCAAGCACCCGCGACGCCTTCTGGAACGCGATCACCTTAAACCGATTCGCACCTAGTACCTCCAGCACATCCGCCATCTGCTGGAAGATGCGCGACAATTTTGTATTAGCCTGTGACATACAAATCAGCTTACCGCCACCCACACCCCGCGGGAAGCCGACCAAGACCTTCGAGACCTTCGAGACCACCGAGACCACCATTAACGCCCCACCCGCCTAAAAGACCAAATTTAAGTTAAATATGAACTATGGGGTGGGGAGGTTTCGTGATGTTTATTGAAGGCCGTATCTCTCTTGGCCCCGATTGTCCCGGGGGTTCCGCCCGGGTTTCAAAGTAGGGCCATAACACTGTCCCCCCGGATTCGGCCGCCTGTGTGTTGCCGTAGACCAAGGTCATAATCCCCCCCGTTGCCCGCCGGCGGGGTCGGGCCTAGACTGCCGGGCAGGCGAAGAAAACCGAACCACCACCCCGCGATCTGGCAGCCCCCTCCATGAGCCCCACCATGACGCCCACGAGGCACAAGCCGGCCCAAACCGATCAAATGCCGACCGAACTGTTCGCCCACCGCCATGTCGGGCCGACCGACAGCGACGCGCAACAGATGCTCGGCCTGATCGGCTGCGCCTCGGTCGACGAACTGATCGACGCGACCGTTCCCGCCGACATACGGCTCAAGCAACCCATAAAACTTGATACCTCGCAAAACGAACACGAAGCACTTCAACGCCTCAAGACGATCGCGGACAAGAACGCGGTCTACCGCTCCATGATCGGGATGGGGTATCACGGCACGATCACCCCCGCACCGATCCAACGCAACATCCTCGAAAACCCACTCTGGTACACCGCCTACACCCCGTACCAGGCCGAGATCAGCCAGGGCCGACTCGAAGCGCTCCTGAACTTCCAGACCATGGTGTCGGACCTGACCGCGCTGCCCCTGGCCAACGCGTCTCTCTTGGACGAGGCGACCGCCGCCGCCGAAGCCATGGCCATGTGCCACGCGATCGGGCGGCAGAAGAAACCGGTGTTTTATATTGCGGAGGATTGCCACCCCCAGACGATCGCGGTCGTGAAGACGCGGGCCGAAACGATGGGGATCGCGGTCAAACTGTTCATAGTCGAAGATCTCCTTGATACCAAGAAACTTGATGAGTCTCTTAAAGATGCGTCGGGCGTAATGCTGCAATTCCCCACTACCGAAGGGTGCGTCGAAGACTACACGCTCTATACCGATAAGGTGCATCAGGCCGGAGCGTTGGTGGTCGCGGCATGCGATCTGTTGTCATTGGTGCTATACCAACCGCCGGGCGAATGGGGGGCCGACATCGCGATCGGCAGCACGCAACGTTTCGGCGTGCCGATGGGCTTCGGCGGACCCCACGCCGCGTACATGGCAACCCATGAGAAACACGCCCGCAAGATGCCCGGCCGGATCGTCGGCGTCTCCAAAGATGCCCACGGCCACCCCGCCTACCGCCTGGCCATCCAGACCCGCGAGCAGCACATCAAGCGCGACCGTGCAACAAGCAACATCTGCACGGCCCAGGTCCTGCTCGCCGTGATCGCGGGGATGTATGCGGTGTACCACGGGCCGGAAGGTCTGAAGCGGATCGCACTAGAAGTGGAGCGCAAGGCGGACGTGCTCGATCGGGGCCTTCGTAAGCTCGGCCAGAAAGTGTCGGATGCCCCCCGGTTCGACACCGTGGTCGTAAAAGTCAAAGACGCTGACAAGATCCTCGACGAAGCGGCCCGGCGGGGTATCAACCTACGAAAACTCGGCGACCGGTTTATCTCCATCACGGTTGATGAAACGACGGATGACGAAGTTATCAAACAAGTGTTCGCGGTCTTCGGGGACAAGGCTCCGATCCAATTACCCGCTAAAACCACTTCCCCCAACTTGCTATCGCGGACCAGCCCGATTCTCACCCACCCCGTCTTCAACCAGTACCACAGCGAACACGAGTTCCTGCGCTACACCACCCGGCTGGCCAGCAAAGACATCACCCTCGCCAACAGCATGATCCCCCTGGGCTCGTGCACGATGAAACTCAACGCCGCCTCCGAGATGCTCCCGATCTCATGGCCGAAGTTCGCTAACATTCACCCCTACGCACCAGCCGACCAGACGACCGGCTACCAACAACTCTTCGCCGACCTTGAAAACTGGCTCGCCGAAATCACCGGCTTCGCCGCCGTGTCACTGCAACCCAACGCCGGATCACAAGGCGAATTCGCCGGCCTCCTGGCGATCAAACGCTACCACCAATCCCGAAACGACACGCAACGCGACGTCTGCCTGATCCCCGTCAGCGCCCACGGCACCAACCCCGCCTCCGCAGTCATCGCCGGCATGCGCGTCGTACCGGTCGCCTGTAAAGACAACGGCGACATCGACACCGACGACCTGCGCACCAAGGCCGACAAACACAAAGACCAACTCGCGGCCCTCATGGTGACCTACCCCTCGACCCACGGCGTATTCGAGACCACGATCATAGAGGTCTGCCAGATCATCCACGACCACGGCGGCAAGGTCTACATGGACGGCGCAAACATGAACGCGCAGGTCGGGCTCTGCCGCCCCGGCGACATCGGCGCAGACGTCTGCCACCTCAACCTCCACAAAACATTCTGCATCCCCCACGGCGGGGGCGGACCCGGCATGGGCCCGATCGCCTGCAACAACTCACTCGCGCCGTTCCTCCCAGGTAACCCGTTGGGCGGTGATTCCCCCGTCAGCGCCGCGCCCTACGGCAGCCCGATGATCCTGCCCATCTCCTGGATGTACATCGCCATGATGGGTGCCGACGGCCTGACACACGCCACACAAACCGCCATCCTCAACGCCAACTACATGGCACAACGCCTGCGCGAGCACTTCGACGTGCTTTACACCGGCGAGAAAGGCCGGGTCGCCCACGAGTTCATCATCGACTGCCGGCCTTTCGAGAAATCAGCCGGCGTCCGCGTCGAAGACATCGCCAAACGGCTGATGGACTTTGGGTTCCACAGCCCGACGATGAGCTGGCCCGTCGCTGGCACCCTCATGATCGAGCCCACGGAAAGCGAATCCAAGGCCGAGCTCGACCGTTTCTGCGACGCCCTGATCACGATCCGTAACGAGATCAGGCAGATCGAATCCGGCGAACTCGACAAGGACGACAATCCCCTGAAGCACGCCCCGCACACCGCCACCGCGGTCAGCGACGACCATTGGCCTCATACCTACCCGCGCAGCCTCGCCGCCTACCCCGCGCCGCACCTGCGCGAACACAAGTACTGGCCCCCGGTCGGACGCGTCGATAATCCCTACGGCGACCGCAACCTCCTATGCACCTGCCCGTCAGTCAGCGACACCGCGGAGCACTGATTCGAACGTTATCGGTTAACCGTAACGGGCGATGTCTAACCGCCGCGGCCACGCCGTCTCATCTCTAATTACGCTCTATGGTTGAAGCCGTAGCTTTGAAAAGCGGTAATTACGACGAATCCCCCAGAATAACCAGAGGCCTGAGGGCGATCTATCGCACCCAGGACCCAATCAAAGCCGTATAAGATCAATATTAAACTTAAATATAGGTCTTGATCTATGAGATCAAAATAACATCGGTATGAGGATCGGCGACAGCGTCAGGTCTTCGGGTATCCGTAAAAACAACGCCCCGGTCGGCCGAAGCGTTGTGTGGTGGATTGATTGAGGCTACCGATTACCCGCCATCCGTCGTGACTTGAGTTTTGGCGCTCGGTGTCACATTGGAATCGATCCGGCGGACCAGAGACCAGTCGTCCTTGTAAGACACCGGCGCGAACCCGACAACGCCCTCGGCCAACTCCTGGGTTATCGAGTCGTCCTGAACCTTAAAGCCCAGCAACCCCTGACGGACCTTCTCCGCCAACTCCGGCTTGAGGTTGTAGATGTAACCGATCGCCGCGGCGGGGAATTTCTCGGACTGGTAGATGCTCCGCACGCTCGCCTCCTCGATATCGCCCCGCGCCACCGCCCGGGCGAGCATGTCACTGGCGACCGCGGCCGCCTCGTACCTGCCCTGAGCAACACCGAGGATCGACTGCTCGTGGCCGCGCGAGAAGACGAAGTGGTAATCCCCATCCGGGTCCAGCCCGAAGTCGCTCATCAGCAAGACCATCGGGGCCTTGCACCCGGAGTTCGACCCGGGGTCGGTGAACGCGATATCGTGCCCCGACAGGCCGGCCGGGGACGTGA
>JAJDCV010000188.1 GCA_029260675.1 Phycisphaeraceae bacterium | reverse complement strand
CAACGCGACGAGTGTCGCGTCGAGGGGTTGGGGATTGGGGGTTGGGGATTGGGGTTGCGACAGAGCCGCGTCGCCCCCGACGCGGTTGCCCGTGGCAGTGCGCAAGCTACTCGCGCCTTCGCTGCGGTCGGGCGCGGCGTGGGGGGGCCATATTGCTTCACGGGTCGGTGTGGGGATGCCTTCGTGGAGCAGTGGCATGGGGAGGTGGCCGACCTCCTCGCCTTGGTAGGACAGGACGAGTTGGGGTTCGTCGCTGTCGTGAGCGAGTTCGCCGAAGTGTCCTAAGTCGCTGAGTTCGACGCCCTCGGATTCACATAGGACCTTCAGGCGTTCGAGTTTGTCCGGCGGGACGGAGAGTATCATCCGCTCCTGGGCCTCGCTGATCCATATCTCGGTGTAGCTCAGGCCCTGGTACTTCAGCGGCGCGCTTTCGAGCGTGACGTAGGCGCCGGTGTTTTCGCCCAGCTCGCCGATCGCGCTGGAGAAGCCGCCCGCGCCGCAGTCGGTGAGGCCGGAGTACAGCGGGCCGTCCTCTTGATCGCGTGCCTGGAGGATGACGTCGAGGGTTTGCTTTTCGGTGATGGCGTTGCCGATCTGCACGGCATGGGAAAACTCATCGGCGTGGGTGTCGGTCAGTTCGGCGCTACTGAAGGTTGCGCCGTGGATGCCGTCGCGCCCGGTCGCTCCACCGAGGGCGACGATGCGGTCGCCGGGCACCGCTTTGCCGAAGCATTGATCCAGCGGGATCAGCCCGATGCAGCCTGCGAAGACCAGGGGGTTGGCGATGAAGTCGTTGTCGAAGTAGACGGCGCCGTTGACGGTGGGGATGCCCATGCGGTTGCCGTAGTCCCGGACGCCTGCGACGATCTGTTGGAGTGTGCGTTTGGGAAGGATCACCCCGGCGGGCACGTCGGTAACATCCGGGGGGGCGACGCAGAAGGTGTCGGTGTTGGCGATGGGTCTTGCGGCCATGCCTGTACCGATGATGTCGCGGACGCAGCCGCCGATGCCGGTCGCCGCGCCGCCGTAGGGCTCGATGGCGGAGGGGTGGTTGTGGGTCTCGACCTTGATGCAGATGCCGTCTTCATCGTCGAACTTCACGATGCCGGAGTTGTCTTCGAAGACGCTGACGCACCAGTCCTTGTGGGGCTGGGTCTGCATCAATTCGAAGGTCGCGGCGGCGACGGTGCGTTTCAGGAGGTTGTCGATGGTGACCGAGCCGTCTTCGTGGACGGTGTGGCCGGGGCGGCCGTGGAAGTTGATGTCGTATTGGGGGTTGGCGTATCCGGGGCCGAGGCTTCTGGGGGCGGGGGTGTAGTGGATGGTGGACTTGAGTGTTTTGTGTACGCAGTGTTCGCTCCAGGTCTGGGCGAAGGTTTCCAGCTCGATGTCGGTCGGGTCGCGGTCGATTTTCTGGAAGTGGTCGCGGACGGCGTGCATCTCGGCGAGGCTCAAGAACAGGTGCCCCTCGCGCGAGAGCTTCATCAGTGCATCGTCGTCGAGGTCGCGGATCGGGACGTGGGTGATGCGCAGCTCGTAGGCGTGGCCTTGGGGGAAGGCATCCGGTGTGAACGGGTCGGTGTGGATGTCCTGGATGACCGTGTTGGCTAATGTGCCTTCGGCGAATCGGCGCAGGTCGTTTTCACTTGGACGCTCGCCCCCGGCATCGCCCCCGGAAAGGTCGAAGTCATAGCGGAATCCGGTGCGTACCTGGACCGAGTCGGCAGGGAGTTGCGGGAACATCTCGCAGACCGCTGACTTCGCCGACTGCGCCACCGGGTCCATGACGCCGGGCTGGTAGTGGACCTCCAGCATCGAGTGCCGATCGTCGACGGGCTGGGCACCGAGTGTCGAAGCCTGACTGACTGGGTCGGTCAGCAACTCTTGGGCGAGCGCCTCGGCTTGCTCATCGGTTAAGGGCGCCTGAATCAGGTAGACCCGGGCGGTGTGGACGGCGGTGATGTTGCCAAGCTGTTGTTTGGTTTGTGTGAGCAGTGCCAGCCCGTGGGGGTCCGGCTCGCCGGGTTGAGGGCGGACCTCGACGCGGTACACAGCGGTTTCGGTGCGGTCATCCTGGTCCATGGCGTGTGGCTCAACGGCGGTCTGGGCGGTCATGCGGGCTCCACGGAGATTTTGGTTTTCGGCTTCAGGCTGGATCATAGGGAATCTAAGGCAGAGATGCTTTATCCAGAGCCATGGACGCCATTTCAAGGCTGTGGAGGGCAAAAATCAGAATTTTGGCGACTGTGTAAAAAATACTTGACACGGCATCGATGTCAAGTATAATTGACATCGAGTCAATAATACTAAACATGCATTTGAGCTAAATGGAGAACAAGTGATGACCTCATTTGAAGAACGAAGCGCATGGGTCCAACTGGTCAGCCTGGTGACCGTCTTAGGGGGCTACTTTGTGGTCGCCGGGATCATGATGTCGCGGGGGGTTCAGGAGTTGATCGCGTACACGCCGTTGTTCGTGGCAGGCGTCATATTGCTGATCATCGTGCTGGCGTTGGGTCATATCGTCGCGGTTTTCTATGGCAAACCCGAGAGGCATGACGAGCGAGACCGGTTGATCGGTTGGCGGGCCGACAGCAACGCGTCTCGAGTTCTGGAGGGTGGTGTATTGATCGGGATTACCGGCATGGTCTTTTCGATCGACAGCGTGTGGATCGCACATCTGTTGCTGCTGTCGTTGCTGTTGCGTGAAATCGTGAAGCTCTCGATGCAACTGGTCTACTACCGCCGGGGGGTGTGAGTATGGCCAAAGAAAAGACCCGGATCCAGAATCAGATCAAGACGCTTCGGTTCCACCAAGGCGAGATGACACAGCAAGACCTGGCCGATCAGATCGGTGTCACCCGTCAGACGGTGAACGCCATTGAGGGGGGCAAGTATTCGCCATCACTGGAGGTTGCGTTTCGTATCGCTCAGGTCTTCGGTAAACCGTTGGATGAGGTGTTTCAATATGTTGTTGTGACGAAATGACGATTCTCCGTGCTATAGCGGGCCCAGACACGGACAGATCGTTCGGAGTTCGATCAACGGGGGGCGAAGGCTGACGGCTCGACGGCGTTTCTGCTATCGGTGGCTTGTCCCTATCGGACTGATAGAGTCAACGCAAGGTTTTGTCGATAAGTACTCACACTTATCATGATAAGGAAGCAAGCCGCTGAAACAGAGGATCCTGCCATCTGGCGTGATCGGGCCGTGCCGACAGGTGGCCGCGTGGACGATAAACCCGAGTCTGCAGGCTCGAGGCCTGGCGATGGCGACCTGGCACATCAGGGCCTGGGCGTATTACGGCGGATGGCTGAGCCTTCTGCGATGCCGATGCCGGCGCTATCGACGGGCGAGCAGGGCAAAGACCTCTCGGTCGAGACACTACGCGGGCTGGCGATCATCCTGATGGTGATGGGGCACGTGATCGGCAGCAAGGCCGACGGGGGTCTGCGTGTGCCGGATGATTCATGGTATCGATACTTCTATCAGGCACTTGGCCCGTTGCGTATGCCGTTATTCACGGTCATCTCCGGGTATGTTTATGCGTGTCGACCGGTGGTGATGGAACGGGCGTCGGTGTTCCTCGCGGGCAAAGCCCGGCGTCTGCTGCTGCCGCTGGTCAGTGTGTCCACGGTTCAGTATGTGTTTAGTGCATTAGGCCCGGGCGCGAGTCGGCCTCAGGAACTTAGCGGCATCTGGCGGATATACTTGTTCTCATACGATCAGTTCTGGTTCCTCCAGGCGATCACGCTGGTCTTCCTGTCGGTCTTTGCGATGGAACTGACGGGGATGCTCAAGAACAAGTGGGGTTGGACAGCATGCTTGGGGATCGGGGTGGTTTTGTATGTGTCCGGGCCCGGGGTTGGCTTCTTCTCGATCAACGGTTGGGGCCGGTTGCTTGTGTTCTTTATTCTGGGTGTGGGTCTTCGGCGGTTCGATGCGCTTTCTCGCGGCAGGCTGTTGCTTGGGATCGGCGCAGCGGTGCTTGCGGTATCGATGATCTACTATCAGTCGGCGTTGCTTGGACGGATCACGGCGGAGGTGTGGATGCCCTGGCTGAAGCTTGGCTGTGGGTTGGCCGGGACGTTCGTGCTGTTTCGGCTGCGGTTTACGTATAAGCCCTTGGCCTGGATGGGTGGGTTTGCCTTTACCATTTACCTGCTGCACAGTTTTGGTGTCGTGGCTTCACGCCTGCTGGGTAAACAGGTGCTTGGGCTCGACCAGAGAGCCTTCTTGTTCGGTCTCTGCTTGGCGCTGGGGCTGGCGCTGCCAATCCTTGGGCATCTCGTGCTCGCCCGGTATACGCTGACACGGCGGGTGTTTCTTGGGCTGCGGTAGGGTGGCTGCGAGGTGTTGGCTCGTGTCAGTTAGGCACGGATTCACTGCCGCTGGACGTTGTCTGCGCAACGACACTTCACTGCGGGTCTGTACGTTGTTCTGAAATGTATCTACAAGGCTAAGCGATTAGCTACCTCAGTATCCGTCGTTGTGTCCGTGGGCCGATCAGGATGCACCCGAGTACGGCAAGGGCCAAGGCGGACGGTTCGGGGATGGCGTGGGGGAACGGTTGGGTGGGATCGAATGTGCCAGCAGCACCCGGGCCGCCGGAGCCCCAGACGCCCACGCCGGCAATGCCGCCGGTAACGTCGACGGTTCCGGTGTTGTTAAGGGTGTTGGCGTAGAACGCGACCCGTCCATCTCCGCCGCCGCCTCCGCCCCTGCCGTTGCCGAAGGGAGCGGCAACGTCGCCGACGGTGGCATTGACGTTTCCGGAGAAGTTCAGGGTATTCCCGGCAAGCAGCACGCCGCCACCGCTGCCGCCGCCGCCGCCGGCCGCGGGGCCTCTTCCACCATTGCCGCCGTCAGCAGACAGGGTGCCGTCGACGGTGAGCGTGTCGAATGCGACCAGTTCCAGCGAACCGCCGCCGCCTCCGCCACCGCCGCCGGAGGAGCTGAAGCTGTTGCTCCGCCCGCCGCCAGCGCCGCTGCCACCGAAAAGGTCAAACAGGGCGGCGTCGCCGTAAACCGGTCCGGGGGCCGGGGCGCCTGAGCCGAATCCGCCGTTCCCGCCGTAGCTCGCCCCGGACCCTGCGCTTTGGGACTTGGCGGGGGACCCGGCACCGATGGCAAACCCAGGGAGCTGGCCGGCGTTCGCACCCGAGCCGCCGTTGCCCGCCGACGGGCCCGGCGGTGAGCTGTTGGGGAAACCACCGCCGCCGTGGTCGGCGCCCGGTCCACCGATGCCGGCGGGCCCCCAGTCGATGGACGAGCCAACCAGACTCAGGGTGGCTGCGAAACCCATATCGCTTTGTGACGCCAGGACCAGACCTCGTTTCCAGAATCCGGTCGAGACTGTGACCGC
>JAJDCV010000187.1 GCA_029260675.1 Phycisphaeraceae bacterium | reverse complement strand
CTCAACGCTCAGGTGGGGGGAAAGGCGGCGCGTTAAAAAACCACATTTAAGTTAAATATGATTTTCGATGGGCGGGTTTCCGGGGGCGGGCAGGCTCATCTGGTCACAAGAGGGGATAAACAGGTGCGATCAGATCTAGCGGGGTTCAGTTGTGTTCATCAGGATTCAATCCAGATGGTGTGGGTCAAAGCGTCCTTTTGGTGAGGTGCCGACGGCGGGATGAGTCTCTATAATCCCGCCATGACCACCACCACGACCCCGACCGTTATCAAAGGTAAGCCCATCGCCGACGCCATCCTCACCGATTGCGAGAAGCGGGTGCAGCGGATTATCGAGAAGACCGGCGTCACGCCCTGCCTGGCGACCGTCCTGGTCGGTAACGACCCCGCCAGCGAGAAATACGTCGACCGCAAGGGCAAACTCTGCGAAAAACACGGCATGAAGTCCATCAAGGTCGTCATGCCCGACACCAGCACGACCGAGGAAGTCGTCGCCAAGGTCAGCGCCCTGGCTGCCGATGACAGCGTCCACGGCATCCTGGTCCAGCACCCGATGCCCAAGCAGATCGATGAAAGAGCCGTGTTCGAGGCAATCGGGGGGGCCAAGGACGTCGACGGGGTGACGTTCCACAGCTTCGGGACGATGACCTACTCGCTGCCGGGATTCGGCTCGGCGACGCCCGAGGGGATCATGCGGATGATGAAGGCCTACGACATCGACATCCTGGGCAAGCACGCGGTGGTCATCGGCCGCAGCGTGATCCTCGGCAAACCGATGGCCATGCTGCTGCTGGCGTCCCACGCGACGGTTACGATCTGCCATTCACGCACGGTTGACCTGCCTAGCATCGTCCGGCAAGCGGATATCGTCGTGGCCGCGGTGGGGATCGCCCACTTCGTCAAGAGCGACTGGCTCAAGGAGGGCGCGGTCGTGATCGATGCCGGGTTCAACCCCGGGCCCGGCGGGAACGTCGGCGATGTCGACTACGACGACTGTGCCCCCAAGTGTTCGATGATCACCCCCGTCCCCGGCGGGGTTGGCCCGATGACCCTGGCCGTCCTGATTGATCAAACCTCGATCGGCGCCGCAAGACAACTGGGCGTCGATGCGGATTAAAATCCAACCACTAACCACCAATCACTAAACACCAACCACCACACACATGACCCAATTTAACGCCCCCAGCTACGAGATCCCGAGGACCAGCGGCGTGTGCGCGTCTAGTGGCAAGGAGTTACTGCCGGGCGAGCCGTACTTCGCGGCGCTGGTCGAGTTGACCGAGGCACAGGTCGCTGAGGTCGCCGATGGATCTACGAAGACCGGCGGGTCGGCCAAGGACAAGGCCACCGATGCACTGCGGGCGCTTGGGATGTGTCGGATCGATATCAGCAGCGACGCCTGGGGGGGCGGGTTCAGGCCGGAAGGGCTGTTTGGCTACTGGAAGTCCACGGTCCCGGAGCCGAATCAGAAGAAAAAGATGTTCGTCGACGACGCGGTGCTGATGAACCTCTTGGAGCGCCTGGCCGACGCCACCGAGCCGGAGCGTCTGGCGTTTCGTTACGTTCTCGCCCTGATCCTGATGCGTAAGAAGCTTCTGCGTTACGACGGCAACGAGCCCCGCACCGCCGAGATCGACGGCGAATCCGTCGAGCAGACCTGGTGGAAGCTCACGCCCAAGCTGGAACTCGCCAAGGGGCCGTTGGGCAAGTGGCACCCGGAGGTTCGACTTACGGTGCTTGATCCCAAGCTCGATGAGACCCGCGTGGAGCAGGTGATGCAGCAGCTCGGCGAAATCCTCCAGGCGGAGTTGTAGCCGTGCGGCGCCCCCGGGTTGGGTTATTTGTGTGTGTGATTGCGGTGAGCCTGGTGGGGTGCAACCCCGACAACAAGATCCTCCCTGATACGATGCTGCCCGATGGGGTGGTGGATGACGCACCGCTGCCGGGCTACACGGAACTGATCGAACGTTACAACGCGACGGCCGAGCATCTTAGCCCGACCCGGGCCGATGCCCGAGTCGATCTTGTCTGGATCGATGACAAGGGTAAGAAAAAGAATGAGCACGGGGACGGGCGGTTCATGTTCATCAAACCGAGCCGGGTTGTTTTGGAAGTAGAGGAGTTTGGCCGGGGCTTCTGGGCCGGGGCGGACGGCGAGCGCTACTGGTTCTTCGACTTCCTGGACAAGCGTATCGCCTACGTCGGCCGGTTCGAGGATCTTGACGGGAAAGACATCGAAAACCTGCCCCTGCCGGTCAACCCCGCCGACCTGCTGCACGTCCTTGGCCTGGCCCCGATCGATCCATCAGTTGTGCCTGATGCGCCGGCGGTTGAGCGTATACGGGGTTACTTGCTCGTCGAGCCGCCTGGGTTGGGTCTACGCATGTTGCTGGACCCGGCTACGGCCCGCCCTGTCCGCGTCGATCTCATTGATGAACTGGGTAGGTCAACTCTGATCTGCACACTCAAGGATCCGATCCCGGTCCGGCCTGCCGATCTCGAGGAGATGTTCGGCGGTGAAATCGCTTCAAGGGTGGACATCTTCATGACCGGCCGGGAGGCCCGGATGACCCTCACCTTGAAAAAACCCATCCACAGCGACAAGCACATCCGCGAGCCCTACTTCGATTTCGACAAGCTGTATAAGGCTTTGAGGATGAAAGAACTCGTGGATCTAGACCGGGTAGAGATCGCCCCCGTCGAATAAAATGCACAGGCGTTTAATTGCTAGACACGGCCAAAGCTTTCCCACACAGTTTCATCGTTATCCCACATGTGCAATTCTCCACCGGGCGTACGCAATGGAAGCGTAGCAGGATCATCAGTGCTGCCTTTTAGGACGGTGTGAACCTCACCTTTAGCCATCACCTCCCCTGTGGGTTTTCCAGCAGCATCTCTTATGACGATGTCTTCGATCAGTCTGATCTGATCCCCCGCGGATAAACCGCATCGATGCGTTTCGACATCGAAACGGTCGATCCTGACATACTCGTCCTTGCCGTCGATTTCGTAGCGCAGGATATAGGGTTCAGGTTCCAGCATGGTGATACCCCAAATGGTCAATTTGAGTATAATGCCCGGCTCGAAACACGGCGAGCAGGAGCTAGCACTATGGGCGACACCCAACGCGAAACCACCGACAAGCTGGACATCAAGTTCGACGAGAAGGGGCTGGTCCCCGCGATCGTGCAGGACATCGACTCAGGCCAGATCCTGATGATGGCCTGGATGAACGAAGCGGCGCTCAAGCAGACCCTTGAGGTCAAGAAGGCGACTTTCTATTCCCGGTCCCGCGACAAGATGTGGATCAAAGGCGAAAGCTCCGGCCACGTCCAGGAAGTGGTCGAGGTGCGGGTGGATTGTGACCAGGACCTGGTGCTGCTGAAGTGCAAGAGCCACGGCCCGTGCTGTCACGTCGGGTACAACTCCTGCTTCTACCGGACCGCTGAGGCGGACGGATCGCTGAAGGTGGTCGAGGAAAAAGTGTTCGACCCCGAGCAAGTCTACAAATAAGTGGACAAACGCCTGGTCTGCCCCTGGGCCCCCGGCTTGGCCGGGGATCAATCCACGGCCAATTTACCTATGGCAAAATACCGCACCGTCAAACCCAAACAGCCCGCACACCTGGCCGACCGTGTGCGCCTGATGCGAAAGCGTCTTAAATCGACGGGTGCCTCGGCTCTGCTGGTAACCAACCCGTGCGACATACGCTACCTCACCGGGTTCGTCGGCGACGATTCGTGGGCCCTGATCCCGATGCGCGGGTCGAAGGTCTACATATTCAGCGATTTTCGTTTCGAGGAGCAGATACAAAAGGAATCACCTCACGCGGTTGCAGTCATGCGCAAAAGGAGCCTGGCCGAAGAGGTCGCGGCCCTCACCAGGCGGATAAGCGCGGATAAGATCGCCGTGCAGCCCGGGACGATGACGCTATCGACACGTAAATTGTTGGCCAAGCACCTAGGGGCGCGACGCATCCTGGCCATCGACGATGGCCTGTTTGCTCAGCGCGCGGTCAAGGATGCCGGGGAAGTCAAGGCGATCCGCAAGGCGCTTTCGATCCAGCAGCAGGCATTCCGCGAGACGTGCAAGTTCATCAAGCCGGGCCAAAGCGAATACGAGGTGGCGGCCTACCTGGAATACCGGATGCGTTCGCTGGGGGCCGACGGGGTGAGTTTCCCGTCGATCGTCGCCGCCGACGCCAACGCCAGTCTGCCCCACGCGGTCCCGGGTAAGAAAAAGATCAAGGCCGGGGGGAGCGTGTTGATCGACTGGGGCGCGAAGTGGGGGGGGTACTGCTCGGATCTGACCCGTGTGGTGGGGGTCGGGAATATGAAGCCGAAGATCCGGGAGATTTACCAGATTGTTTTGGATGCGCAGTTGGCGGCGATCGACGCGATCGGCCCCGGCAAACTGCATAGCGAGATCGACGCCATCGCCCGGCGGGTGATCGAGAAGGCCGGTTACGGCGATCGTTTCGGGCATTCCCTCGGACACGGCATCGGCTTGGATATCCATGAGCTGCCGGTGCTGGCGAGCAAGGCCGACGGCGTGCTTGAGCCTGGGCAGGTGGTGACCGTGGAGCCCGGGATCTACCTGCCGGGGATCGGGGGCGTACGGATCGAGGATGACGTGCTGGTGACGCCCAAGGGCCACAAAGTACTCAGTGATTTGCCCAAGAGCCTCGAATCCGCGATTATCTAAGTCTAATACCCCACGTCGATTGGGCGTGGTCACAGAGCCCAGCACCGCCTCGCTGTCATCGCGAACCGGGGGGGGGCATCCGGGGGCGACTGATGACGCACCGGCATCGGGCACACAGGAACCATCCATGGTAGACCTCAAAACACTCAAGCAGCTCATCAAACTCATGGTCGATAACGACCTGACCGAGCTGGACATCCAGGCCGAGGGAGGCCCGGTCAAGCTCCGACGCAATAGCCAAGGCGGTGGGGGGGTTCAATTCGTTCCCGCAGGTCCACAGGTCGTCCATGCCGCCGCGGCACCAATGGCGCCCGGCCACCACCCCTCGGCGGAATTGCCCGATGCCACAGACGGCGGGGACGACGGCACGGTCACCATCGACAGCCCAATGGTCGGCTCCTTCTATTCCGCATCCAGCCCCGACGCCAAAGCGTTTGCAAATGTCGGTGATCACGTGGACCCGGACACCGTCGTCTGCATCGTCGAGGCGATGAAGGTCTTCAACGAGATCAAAGCGGAGACCAGCGGGACCATCCAAAAGGTTTTGGTCGAGGACGGCCAGGCGGTGGAGTTCGGCCAACCCCTGTTCTCGATCAAGCCGTATTAGGGGGGGCTGG
>JAJDCV010000186.1 GCA_029260675.1 Phycisphaeraceae bacterium | reverse complement strand
AATCGGCACAACCGACTCTACTACGTCGAGGCGGCGCCGCAGATATCCGACCGCGAATTCGACGCCCTGCTCCGCGAGCTGCAGGACATGGAAGCCAAACACCCCGACCTGGTCACCCCCGACTCCCCCACCCAACGTGTCGGCGGCGAGCCGATCGAGGGCTTCCAAACCCTCGCCCACGCCCGGCCGATGATGTCGATCGACAACACCTACGACCGCGACGAACTCCGCGCCTGGTACGACCGCACACTCAAGGGGATCGCCAAAGCCAGCGAAGCCTCGGCCGGCGACGACCTCTTCCAAGTTTCAGACACGCCGCCGCCCACCCTGATCCTCGAACCCAAGATCGACGGCGTCGCCGTCAGCCTACGCTACGAAAAAGGCCAACTCGTCCAGGCCCTTAGCAGAGGCGACGGCAAACGTGGCGACGACATCACCCACAACGCCCGCACCATCCGCGCCATCCCGCTAACGCTGAATACTGATCCCCAAAAGGGGGAAGCGAGTAACCTTTCCGGGGGCGACGTGCTGGAAGTCCGAGGCGAGATCTTCATGCCCGACGCCGAGTTCCAGCGGATCAACGAAGCGCGCGAAGAGCAGGGCCTGGACCGCTTCGCCAACCCGCGCAACGCCACCGCCGGGACACTCAAATCACTTGACCCCAAGGTCGCCGCCGAGCGCAGGCTCGGGTTCTACGCCCACGGCCGAGGCGAGGTCGCACCCGACACATTCACCAGCCATCACGGTTTCCTCGGACAGCTACGCACCCTCGGGCTGCCGACCAACGGGCACACCACCGCGGTGGAAAGCTTCGATGACGCCTGGCGGTTTATCGAGTCATTCCAGGACCAACGGGCCAAACTCGGCTACGCCACCGACGGCGTCGTGATCAAGCTCGACGACCACGCGCTCCAGGAAACACTGGGCGCAACAAGCAAGGCCCCCCGCTGGTGCATCGCCTACAAGTACGCCGCCGAGCAGGCCGAGACGATCCTCACCGAGGTCGACTGGCAGGTCGGCAAGACCGGCAAACTCACACCCCGCGCCACCATGCAGCCAGTCTTACTCGCCGGCACCACCGTCCGGCACGCCACGCTGCACAACCAGGACGAGATCGAGCGCAAAGACATCCGCATCGGTGACACCGTTGTCATCGAAAAAGCCGGTGAGATCATCCCGCAGGTCATCAGCGCCGTCACCGAGAAACGCCCAAGCAACAGCAAGCCGATCAAGCCGCCGAAGAAGTGCCCCAGTTGCAAACACCCGATCGAGAAGCTCGAAGACGAGGTCGCCCACCGCTGCGTCAACCCCGAGTGCCCCGCCCAGTTCCGCGAAAAGCTGATCTGGTTCGTCGGCCGAAACCAGATGGACATCGACGGCCTGGGTGAAAAAGCTATCCTCCAACTCGCCGACGCAGGCCTGATCAAATCGTTCGGCGACGTCTACGCGCTCAACGAAAAACGCGACGCCCTGCTCGAACTCGACCGCATGGGTGAGAAGAAGGTCGACAACCTGCTTGCGGGGATCGAAGCCAGCAAGTCGCGCCGCCTGACCCGTGTGCTGGCGGGCCTGGGTATCCGCCACGTCGGCGCTTCCGCCGCCGCGGGCTTGGCGCAGCACTTCGGCGATGTCGATGCGCTGACCCAAGCTGACACAGAGACCATCGCCGAGGTGGAAGACATCGGCCCGATCACCGCCGAGTCGATCCACGGTTTCCTAAACAGCGACGCCGGCCGACACGTCATCAAGGAACTCAAAGACGCCGGGGTCGACCTGACCGAAGAAAAAACCGCCCCGCCCCCGGAAGGCTCACCGGCGGCAAACTCTCCTTTCGCCGGCAAGATCGTCGTCATCACCGGCGCGTTTGAATCCTTCGACCGCAACGACCTGAAAGCCAGGCTCATCCAACTCGGCGCAAAAGTCACCGGCAGCGTCTCCAAAAACACCGACCTGTTGCTCGCCGGCGAGAAGGCCGGCAGCAAACTGACTAAGGCCGAGCGGTTGGGTGTCGAGGTGTGGGATGAGGCGAAGGTGATAGCGGTGGTTGGCGGTTAGTGGTTGGTGGTTGGGATGCCAGCCTGTGTCAAGCACTCCTTACGTTCGAACTGAAACTGCTTTTTTTAACATTCGTCAGATTGCACGGCATCCCCCCATCTCCCATCTCCCATCTCCCATCGCTATAATCCCCCCATGCTGATCCGACGAGCCACGGTTGCTGATGTGCCTGCGATGGGCCAGATCATTAATGACTGCGCCGAGTTTGGGCTGATGCTCCCTCGGTCGTTGTCGTCGTTGTATGAGAACGTGCGCGAGTTCCATGTGGCGGAGGAAACCGGGGGCGGCGGGCGGGTCGTCGGGGTCGGCGGTTTGAGCGTGGTATGGGCGAACCTGGCGGAGGTCTGTGCCCTGGCGGTGGAGTCGAATCAGCGGGGCAAGGGGGTCGGCCGGAAGCTGACCGAGGCCTGCATCGAAGAGGCCCGGGTGCTGGGCGTACGGACGATCATGACGCTGACATATGAGCAGGCGTTTTTTGAGAAACTGGGGTTTGCGGTGATAGATCGGCAGAAGCTGCCGTTGAAGGTCTGGAGCGAGTGCATCCGGTGCCCGAAGAATCAGGCGTGTGACGAGATCGCGATGACGTTGGTGCTTGAGGACGTGCCGGAGCTTGGCGTGCCCAAGCCGGTGGCCCCCCCGCCGGATCAGTACATCGTGCCGATCATCCGTGCGATGAAGAACGGCAACGCCCCGCCGCCGGAGGATGATGATTGATGGCATTTATGATTTGAGATTTCGCTTCGCGGACCTGCGGTTGCTGATTGATGATTTACAGAGTGTGCCTGGGGCATAGGTTTACGCTTGTGGCCTTTTAACCCTTCACATCATCAATCCCAAATCATAAATCTCCTCCCCCCTGACTCGCCGAGCTGTTCGGTGCGTGTTACCCTGTCCCCCGACATGGCAGATGCCCACGCCTGGCTCCCTGATCTGATCGGGTCCGCGCCCGTTGCTGCGCTGGCGGAGGCGCTGCGCGCTTCGGACACCGCACCGGAGCCTATCAGAGCCCACGGCAGCCGGGGTTCCAGCGCGGCGCTGACCGCGGGGGCGTTGAGCCTGAAGCTGAGTCGGCCGGTCTTGCTGGTGGTGGCGCACCTGGATGAGGCGGATGATGCGCTGGACGATCTTGCGCTGTTCACCGAGGCCGGGCTGCCGCTGGACGCCTGCCGGTTCGGCGCGTTGGAAGTCCTGCCGGGCGAGTCGAACGTGAGCTTGGAGCTGTTGGCCGAGCGGCTGGCGGTGGTCGGTCGGCTTGTTGAGAGCGATGTGCCGGGCCTGATTATCGCGCCGGTGCAGGCGTTGATGCAGGCGGTGCCGGAGCCCGGGGCGCTCAAGTTATTTTCAAACGTGGTCCGCGCCGGCGAAGACCTGCCGCCGGGTGAGCTGATGGACTGGCTGGTCGCGGCCGGCTACCAACGGCAGGACGTGATCGAGCAGCCCGGCGACTTCGCGTCGCGCGGCGGGATCCTGGATATCTACCCCCCCGCCGGGTCCACCGCCAATGCCGACGGCGACGACCAGCCCCTTGGGCCGATCCGTCTGGACTACTTCGGCGACCAGGTCGAGTCGATCCACCGGATCAACCCCGACACGATGGGCTCGGCAGGCCAAGTTAAATCCGCGCGGATCATTGGCGCAAGCACCGACCAGATCCAGACCGACGACCGCACGGTCAACCTGATCGACCTGCTGCCAGACGACACCGTTTTTATGTTGCACGAGGTGATGGAGCTGTCGGAGCAGGCCCGTGGGTATTACGAACGCCTGACCAACGCGACCGGCGTGTATGCCCCCAAGACCGTGTTCGGCAAGGTCGCCGCCCGGCCGCACATCGAATGCAACCAATACTCCACCGGCGCTGCACGGGACGGGGCCCTCACCCTGCCGGTCGGGCAGCTTGTGAATTTCGACGAGGACGCCAAAGGCGCGATCAAGCAACTCGGTGAGCTTGCGATGACATATGGACAGCGGGTTGTCGTGCTTTGTCAGAAGCCCGCAGAGAAAGAACGGTTAACCGAGCTGCTCCACGAACACACCGCCGGCGCGATCGGCCGGATCACGCTCGAGGTCGGGTACCTGCATCGAGGGTTCACATGGGAATTTTCCGAGGAGGCTTCCGGGGGTAAATCCGGGGGGACGCTTCACCTGGTGCCGCACCACGAGTTGTTCCACCGGTATCACGTCCGCCGACGCACAGCGAAGCGGATCACCGGGGGGGAGCAGGCGGGGGACGCGTTTCTGGACCTGGGGGCAGGCGACTACGTCGTGCATGTCGACCACGGGATCGCTCAATTCACGGGGATCAAGACCATGCGCCGCGGGGGATTGAGCCAGGAATACCTGACGCTGTCGTTCGCGCAGAGCGCGGTGCTGAACGTCCCGGCGACACAGATCGACCTGGTACAGAAATACGTCGGGGGGTTCGAGGGCCGACCGCCGCTGTCGATATTGGGCGGCAAGAAATGGGGCAAGCAGAAGCAGCAGGTCGCCGAGGCGGTGAAGGACCTGGCGGCGGAGCTGCTGCGTGTGCAGGCGGCGCGGCAGACCCAGCCGGGCGTGCGCTACCCCGGGGACACTTCGTGGCAGCGCGAGTTCGAGGCGGAGTTTCCTTACGACGAGACCGAAGACCAGCTCGCGGCGGTCGCGGCGATCAAGCAGGACATGGGCGGGGACCAGCCGATGGACCGGTTGATCTGCGGGGACGTCGGGTTCGGCAAGACCGAGGTGGCGATCCGTGCGGCGTTCAAGGCAATCGAGTTCGGCAAGCAGGTCGCGGTGCTTGTCCCGACCACGGTATTGGCCGAGCAGCACGGCCGAACGTTCTCGCAGCGTATGGCGGACTACCCATTTAAAGTCGCGTCGATCTCCCGATTCAAGACCGGGGCCGAGCAGACGAAATTGCTCAAGGATCTTGCCGAGGGCAAGATCGACATCGTGATCGGGACGCATCGGCTGTTGTCCAAGGACGTGCAGTTCGCAGACCTTGGGCTGGTGATTGTCGATGAGGAACAACGCTTTGGGGTCGAACACAAAAACAAACTTCTGGCCTACCGGCTCACCGCCGAGGTGCTGACGCTGACCGCTACCCCGATCCCGCGGACGTTGCATATGTCGATGATCGGGTTGCGCGATATCAGTTCGCTGAGCACCCCCCCCGCCGACCGGCGTGCGATCGTGACGGAGGTCGTGCCTTACGACCGAAAGCGTGTTAAGCGGGCGATCATCCGGGAACTCAACCGCGACGGGCAGGTCTACTTCGTGCATAACCGGGTGTACAACATCCAGAGTGTCGCCGACGACATCCATCAGCTGGTGCCCGACGCGCGGATCATCATCGGCCACGGGCAGATGCCGTCACGGGAGCTGGAGCGTGTGATGCGCACATTCACTCGCCGCGAGGCCGACGTGCTGGTGTCGACGACGATCATCGAATCGGGGATCGACAACCCGACCGCCAACACGATGTTCATCAACCGGGCCGACAACTTCGGATTGGCCGAGTTGCATCAGCTGCGTGGCCGGGTCGGGCGGTACAAGCACCGGGCGTACTGTTACCTGTTGCTGCCGGAGGATCGTCCGTTGACGGAAGTCGCGGCGCGTCGGCTCAAGGCGATCGAGCAGTACTCGATGCTGGGTGCGGGATTCAAGATCGCGATGCGTGACCTTGAGATCCGGGGCGCGGGCAACCTGCTCGGGGCCGAACAGTCCGGGCACATCGCGGCGGTGGGTTATGAGATGTACTGCACCTTGTTAGAGCACGCCGCTAAGAAGCTGCGTCACGAGCCGGTGATTGAGCCGGCCAAGACGCACCTGGAACTACCGATCGCAGGCTCGCTACCCAAGCGCCACATCCCAAGCGACAAGCACCGGATGGAGGCGTACCGCCGGATCAGCCGGGCGGCGACGCTCGACGAGCTCGACGCCGTCGTGCAGAGCATCAAGGACGCCTACGGGCCGCCGCCCAAACAGGCCAAGATACTGATCGACCTGACCGAGGTCCGCATCGCCGCGAGCACGCTGGGTGTGGACACGCTCAAGCTCGAGGGGCCGGATCTAATTTTCACCGCACGCGATCCCAAGAAACTGGCGTCGAAGTTTGACAGTGCGCCGGGGCGGGTGAGTGTGCTTGATGATAAAACCCTGTATTACCGCCCACCAAACAACTATCTCGATCCGCCCGAGACGCTGCTGGCGGTGCTGCGGAAGCTGCTGGTCCGGCCGGTGGCGCTCACACACACCTCCCGAGATACGGAGACAGTCCGATGAACTATTCCCCCCCGGCCCAGGCAGACATAGACAAATGGCACCACTGGTTCGCCGTCGAATGCAACAACCTGGCGTGGGAAGTCGCCGACTTCCCCAGGCGAACCGCAGAGCAGACGCAAGAGATGCTGTGGAGCGCCTACGCATCTGCCTGGCATTGGTCCCGGGCGGGAAAACCCATTCATGCCGCACGCGCGGAGATGCTGTTAGCCTGGGTTTATGCGTTGGTGGAGCGTAGCGACGAAGCGATACGTCACGCAGCCCGAGCGAGGGACATGATCAACCGTCCCGTAGACGGCGTTAGCACGTGGGATCGCGCATTCGTGCAACTCGCCGAGGCTATGTCCGTCCAAGCCTCCGGCGATCGAGAGCTGTACCGCACAGCGTTCCTCGCCCTGGAAGCGGCGAGAAATACACTCGACGACTCCGGAGACATCGACACGTTCAATAAATTCGCCAATCAATTAACCGAGCCCGCCTGATGCTCCACCTCGTGCTCTACCACCCGGCGATCCCACAGAACACGGGGAACATCGCGCGCACGACGGTCGGGCTCGCGGCGCATCTGCACCTGGTGAAGCCGTATAAATTCGAGATCACCGACCACGCGGTGCAGCGGGCGGGGCTGGACTACTGGCCGGACGTTCGGCTCACCGAGCACGAGCACGACGAAGCTTTCCTTGATTGGCTGGGTGATCGCGAGCCCTGGCTGATCACCAAGCTCGGCGAGCTGCGCTTTGATCGGCCTGACTATCAAGACGGCGACGTGCTGATCCTCGGAAACGAAAACACCGGGCTGCCCGAAGCATGGCTGGAGCGCTGGCACGACCGGAGGGTGAGCATCCCGATCATAGGGAACATCCGCAGCTACAACCTCGCCAACGCTGCTGCGATCATGCTGGCGCACGCGAGTTTGAAGGCTGGGACGTTGGGTGATTAACCGCGAAGGCGCGAAGAGCGCGAAGAAGAAAAGGAACAGGGATAAACGCGGATGAACACAGATAAGATTACGGTGGTAAGCCGATCCGATTCGCGTTCATTGGCGTTCATTCGCGGCTAATCTTCTTCGCACTCTTCGCGCCTTCGCGGGCAACCCCTCACCCCATGCGTTTGCGGTTCATCATCCAGTCTTCGCGGGTATCGATGGCCTGCTGGATGATCTGTGCGTCGGCATCGCAGAAGCAGCATAGGATGACTTTTTCGGGCAGGTCGTGCTTGTCGAGGAACCCCAGGACGTGTCCGAAGGCGATCTTGGCGGCACGGGGTTTGGGGAAGCCGTAGACACCGGTAGAGATGCTGGGGAAGGCGATGGATTTGCAGCGATGTTCGGTCGCGAGCGTCAGCGACTGGTGGTAGCAGGAGGCGAGGAGTGTGTCTTCGATGGTGTAGCCGAGTTTCTGAGATTCGTCGCCGTGCCAGACCGGGCCGACGGCATGGATGATGTGTTGGACGCCTTGTTTACTCAGGTTGAACGCGGGGGTGATCATCGCCAGGCCGGTTTGGCAGCCACCGAGGGTCTTGCAGTGTTCGATCAGTTCGGGGCCGGCGGCTCTGTGGATCGCCCCGTCAACGCCGCCGCCACCTAAGAGCGATTCGTTTGCGGCGTTGACGATGGCATCCACACGGAGCGTGGTGATGTCGGCGGTGACTATTTCGATGCGGTCCAGGGGCTGGGGCATAGAGATTTAGCGTGGGTGAATGACAGATTTAATGGCTAAGGGCTACTCGCTAAAAGCTATAAGTCTGCGTCTCGCGCAGCGCGATCGGTTTGTCGAGTATCTCTTTGAGGATGATCGCCCGGCGGAGGTCGGCGCGTGACAGCGGGCCTTGGGGGATGACATCGCCCGCTGCGGGGACAAGCACCGGTGACGTGGCGGGTTTACGGCGTTTGGCGGGCGTATCCGTGACTAGTCGACGCGTAGTTGAGGCGGTCGGTTCAGGGACGGGGGCGGGGTCGTGCAGCAGCGTGCCGCGCCGCCGGGCCTGGGCCTGTGCTTGCGCGTGAGCCTGAGCTCGCTGCCGGGCCTGCTGTTGTGCACGGCGTTGCGCCTGCTGCTGCGCCCGCTGCTGTTGTTGCGCCTGGTTCGCCGCCGCCTGACGCCTACGATCCAACTCGGCCTGCCGCTGCGCCAACGCCCGGCGTTGCGCCTCGTTGGGCACCTGGGGCTGCGAAGCCTGTTGTGGGCGTCCCGCCTCTTGTGTGCGTTGCTCGTACTGCGCCTTGGCGCGGGCGCGGGCGATGCGTTCGGCCATGGTCATGTTGCCGGGCTCACCCGCCGCGCCCCCGGCCGACGGGTTCGCCTGGACACGCTGACGCGACGCCTGCTTCAACTGCTCCCGTCGTCTCGCCGCCATCTCTTCGAGTTCCAACGCGCCCGGTCCCTCGTCGCGCTTGCGCTGCTCCGCCTGGTTCTTTTTGATGTTGCCGATCCACGAGCCGATCACGGTCGCGCCCACCAGCGCGATCCAGATCCAATCACTCCACGCGGCCAGGGTCAGTGTCAGGCTGTGTTGCATGGCGGGCTCACTTGGCTTTCAGTAACAATCCAGTCGATGCACGTCGTCGGACGACCGTCACCCTATTGTATCGGGCGGATCGATCCAGAACACGGGGCGTTTATCCCGCTGGGTCCCGGCCGTAGGAATCCTCGGGTCAGCCCCGTCCGAGCCGGGTGAATTCGCCACGGGTTTATCCGGGGCTTGCATCGGCAGGAACCGCACGCCGTAGACAGGCTCCAGCAGCGCTGGCCTCATCACCTGCCGCCAGGGGCCTGCCGCGACCAGCCCGCCGGCGTCCATCAGCCAGACGTCGTCGGCGTACCGCGCCGCCAGGTTCACATCATGCAGCACCACCAGCACACCCAGCCCCCCCGGCACCCCCGGATCCTCAGCCCTCCCTGGCTCCTCCCCGGGGCCGCCCTGCGCAAGATTTCTAAGCAGCCGCATCGTCTGGTGGGCGTGCCAGAGGTCCATCCCCGACGCCGGCTCATCCAGCAGCATGACCCGGCCAACCCCCGCCGACTGCGCCACCGCACGCGCCAATAGCACGCGCTGCTGCTGGCCACCCGAAAGCTCCGTGAACACCCGGCCCCGCTCAGCCGTCAGGTCGCACAACGCTAACGCACGCTCGACCGCTTCATCCAGCTCGCCCAGCGCGTACCGCCCCATCGCCACGACCTGATCGACCGTGAATGCAAAACTCACCGCCCCCTTCTGGGGGACGTAACTCACCCGCGCCGCCCGCTGTCTTGGGGTCAGCGCCGACACCGGCTGGCCCGCCAACTCGACCGAGCCCTCCCAGGGATCCAGTTGGCCCAGCATCAGCTTCAGCAGCGTCGACTTGCCGGCGGCGTTGGGGCCGATCAAGGCGCACACCCGCCCGGGTGCGAGCCCCGCCGTCACAGACCGGATAACCGGCACCCCGGGTTGATAACCAAATGTCACCGCACGCAATGCCGCCACGAACCGGTTGCAATCCCCAGACGCAACCGGCGCGGCCCCTCCGCCACGGGCCGCGGGCGATGTATCGGTGGCCTGGGGGTGATTCATGGTGGGTCTCAATCAAGTTACACAGCCGGGGCGGCGCCTGAAACGGTCCCGCCAGATCCGCCGTGACGATTGTGCCGATTCTACCTGTTTACCGCTCAGGTCGGGGCCCTCACTATCCGATAAAGCTTACGATCCCCCCGCGCTTAGGGTATTTAACATGGTGCAGGAGAATACACAGCCACATCCAACCGGGCCCGAGGCAGAAGACCCCGGGCAGGTCGAGCACCTGCTTAATGAGTTGGAAGACCGGCTGGGCCAACTCAATAACTGGCAGAAAGAAAGCGACCAGCAGATCGAGCTGGTCCGCCAGCAGTCCCAAGAAGCAAAGACCCGGCAGGAGCAGGCCCAGCAGCTCGCGGAAGAGGCCGCGCAGCAGAAGCTGTCCCTCGAAGATGCCAAGGCAGAATTAGACGAGCAGCGTCGGCAGTTCGACGAGGCTCAACAGCACGTAACGAAACAACAGAACCAACTGGAAGCACGTCAGTCCGAGCTTGATCGCGGTTTCGCCGAGCTCCAGGAGAAACGGCGCGAAACCGAATCGCTCGAACAATCCACGCAGGAAAAGGCCGAGCAGGCCGCACAGGAGCTGGAATCGACCCAAGGGCTGCGTGAACAAATTGAATCACAGAAGCAGTCGCTTGACGAACAGCGAGCCGAGCTTGACCGCGAAGCCAAGCGCATCGAGGAGCGGTCCCAGGCCAGCGACACACTCAGCCAGGAGCTGGACACCCAACACGCCAAGCTCGACCAGGCCGAGGCCGACCTCGAATCACGGCGTGGGGAAGTCAAAGACCTTCAGGCCCGCCTGGATCAGCAGAATCAGGAACTCAAAGATCAGCAAGACCAGCTCGCCCGTGAGCGCGAGGCGCTTGAGGCTACTCAAAACCAAGCCGGTGCCGAAGCCGACAAGACCCGGCAGGAGCTACAAACCGCCCGCGGTGAGCTTGAAGAGCTGTCTAAAAAATACGAGGAAGCCGACAAAGCCCGGCAGGAGTTGCAGTCTGTCCGCGGTGAGTTTGAAGGGCTGACTCAGAAATTAGAAGAAGCCAACAAGACCCGCCAGGAACTGCAAACGGCCCAGAGCGAGTTGGATGCGCTGACCAAGCGATTCAAGGAAGCCGACGGGGCCCGTCAATCGCTCCAGAAGCGGCTAGACCAACGCGTCTCGACCGAATCCGCCGATGGCGAACGTTTGCAGAAGCTTGAGCAGGCTGAGAAGCATCTGCAGGAGCAGCAGGCCGAGCAGGCCCGTGAGAAGCAGGGCCTCGAACAGCAGCGTGCCGAGACCGAGCAAGCCAGGCAGTCGTTGGCGAGTCAATCCCGCGAGCTGGAAGAGCAGAAGTCGGTCCTGACCGAGTTGCAGTCCGACCTGGAATCGCGCGAGTCGGCTGTCACCGAACGGATCGCCAAGGCCGAGCAGCTTTCTAAAGACACGAAGACCGCCGACGCCGAATCGACGAAGCGCATCGGCGAACTCGAATCACAACGGGATCAAGCCGAGGCCCGGCAGACCGAGTTGGAAGCGGAACACAAAGCGATGGCTTCCGCGAACGCTGAGCTTCAATCGAATCTCGATGACCTTGGATCACGGGACCGGGACCTCACCCCGCAACGGGAAGAGTTGAACCAGCGTGAAGCCGAGTTGAAGGAAAAACTGACAACCTTCCAAAAGACGCTCAAGCAGGGCAAGGACCAGCTCGTCGCCGAGCGCGAAAAGCTCAAGCAGAAAGAGCAGGATCTTGAGAAACAGGTCCAGGCGTTCGAGCGAGAGAAAGACAAGTTCGCCGGTAAGGCCGAGGCGTTTGAGCAGGCCGATGAGAAGATCGCGTCCCGGCGAGAGAAGCTGCTGCGCGCCAAGGAATCGCTGCACAAACGGTCGCAGAAGATCCATGATGAAGAAAAACGCATCGCCTCCAGCAGCGCCCAGTTCGCCGGGCTGGCCAAGGAGCGTCAGATGCTCGTCGAGGTCAAGAAGTTCCTCGAGGTGTCCGAGGCCGAGATGATCCGCCGGTGGTCCACGAATAAAGCTACCTCCCTGATCATCGGCGCGGTGATCGCCCTGATCTTCCTGGCCGGGTTCAGCTACGCCATCGGCAATCAGGTCACCGAGCCGACCTGGCAGGGTGTCATGGCCATCCAGATCACGCCACCCCAAGGGGAGGAACTCCCCTCACAAGGGGCGTGGGACAGCACCATCAGGCAGTCTGTCCTGGGCGAACCTATCCTCAAAGAAACACTCGTCCAACTCGAACAGCGCGGCATCCGCCTGTTCAACAGCATCGCGGCGCTCTCCGAGCACTTCGGAGCCAGCCTCGATATCGAGGGCAAGCCCGGGCAGATCGAACTGGCTTACCGCTCCACCGACAAGGAACTTTGCGTCCCCATGCTCGAATCGCTCGGCCGGGCGGTCGTCGGGTTCCGGCTCGCACAGGACCGCATCAACAACCGCAAAGACACGGTCAAGATCCTCCGCACCGCCAAACGCGGGTCCGCACCCGTCGGCGATGAAAGCCTCAAGATCGCAGGCGTCACCTTCACCCTGCTGATCGTCTTCGCCACGCTGGCATGGATCGTGATGCGGATCTGGCTGCGACGTACCCAGAAGATGTTCGGCATCGAGCACGCCAGCGACCTGGACGTCCTGGACGCCCCCCCCCCCTGGACCCCGCCAGGCACCAGCCCAGACTCGTAACGTCAGCCCATCGCCCCCTCGCAAGAGCGGAAAGCCTGACTCACAACGTAGGGCAGCCCCCTGTCCCCGTCGATCATTTTCACCACAAGTCTCTAATCAACAAACATTAACGGGTTTCACGGCCCTTGGGGCGGTGCAGCGGGTTCGTATGAGTATTTAGATGCTTCCTGTTCCGATCCGGGAGGCCCTTGGCACGGCTAATGGCTAACGGCTAACCACTAATGGCCGCCCACAAAAGTTGACAACCCCCCCCCACTGGCTACACTGGTCGATTCGATTATAAAACCGCTATTAGACGGACCTACACCGATGAATCGGCAGACTTTCCACGCCAAGAACAACGAAGTGCCCCAGGCTTGGCATCACATCGACGCCACCGATCAGGTGCTTGGCCGTATGGCCACACGCATCGCGGTCATCCTCATGGGCAAGCACAAACCCGAATACACCCCGCATCACGATGTGGGTGACTTCGTGGTCGTGACCAATGCCGAGAAGATCACGCTCACCGGCAACAAGCTTGACCAGAAGCTGTACCGCACCTTCTCCGGTCACCCAAGCGGCCAGAAGACCAGGACCTACCGGCAGATGATCGAGCAGAAGCCCGAACTGCTGCTGGAGACCGCGGTCCGCAAGATGCTGCCGAAGAACAAGCTCGCCTCGGCGATGCTTAAGAAACTGAAGGTCTACGCCGGCCCGGAACACCCGCACTCGGCGCAGGACCCACAGCCGCTGGAACTGCAATCCGCCTGACGGAACAAAGCTATTTCCCCCTGTATTTGCAGGGTAAACTGACGACGAACCGTATCTCTGACACACACCGAGACGCACACAACGATGACTGAAACCGAAGCCCCCGTCGCTGTTGCCCAAGCACCCGCCGCCACCGAACCCGTCGAGCAGGCACGCCCCTTAAGCGAGCCCGCCAAGCCCGACAAGGGCGGATTCATCTGGGGCACCGGCCGACGCAAGTCTTCCGTTGCCCGCGTCCGAATCAAGCCCGGCGAAGGCAAGTTCCTCGTGAACAAGCGCGACGTCAACGAGTACTTTTCAGAACCGCAGCACAAGGCCGCCTGCCACAAGCCCCTGGAAGTGACCGACACACTCGGCAAGCTCGATGTGCACGTCAACTGCCACGGCGGCGGGATCACCGGCCAGGCCGAGGCCATCCTCCTGGGGATCGCCCGGGCCCTCAAGGGCTACGATCCGACCCTCGAAGCGACCCTACGCGGCAACAACCTCTTGACCAGAGACCCCCGCCAGGTCGAACGGCAGAAGCCCGGCCAGCCCGGTGCCCGCAAGCGTTTCCAGTTCTCCAAACGCTAAACAGCCAGCCCCATACCAGACACCCAGAACCCACAGGCCCAGGCTTGTGGGTTTTTTCTTGCCGTGGCTTGTATTCAAACAATTGTTTGATACACTTGTTTCTCAGCACCCCGATTTCGACAAAGGAGCAGACCCTTGCGCACGAAAAACGCCCCTCCCCAACGCCGGACCCTGAGATTCAGATCCCTGGACGATCTCCTGGCGGACACCCAGATGCTTGTCGCCGCCGGAGTGCAGGCCCACGGTAAATGGAGCACCGGCCAGGTTATTGCGCATGTCGCCTCAGTAATTGACGCCTCAGTCGAGGGAGTCAGGTTCACCTTGCCGTTCCCGATGAGGATCCTCGGGCGTCTGATCCGCAACCGCTCGCTGAAGAAGGGGCTCCCCTCGGGGATCAAGATCCCGGGCAAGGCCCGCAGTACATTCGCGCCCCCGGCAAGTTTGACGGTCGAGCAGGCCATAGGCCAGCTGATCGCCGCGGTCGAAAAAGCCAAGCAGCGCCGCATGACCGCGGTCAGCCCGGTCTTCGGCAAACTCAACCACGAGCAGTGGGTCCAGCTACACTGCCGCCACGCCGAGCTGCACTTCAGTTTCTTATCACCGGTCAGCCAACTCCATGACGCGAGCCACACCCAGGACAACGGAAGCGACCTGCGACACGCATCGTCGCCTGCTTGACGCCGCGGTCGCCATCTTCGCCGAGCGCGGTTTCCGCCGGACCACCGTGCGCGATATCTGTGAGGCCGCCGACGCCAACGTCGCGGCGGTGAACTATCACTTCGGGAACAAGGCGGCGCTCTACGACGCGGCGTTCGACCACGCCCGGAAGCGATCGAACGAGGAGAACCCGTTCGTGCAGATGGACTCCGGTCGAGACTTCCACGCCGACAAGCCCCCGGAACGCCGGCTGTACCTCTTCATCCGCACGATGCTCGAACATCAGTTCCGCGACGGCGAGCCGACCGACCTGACCCGCCTGATGACCCACGAGATGATGCTTCCCACCCCCGCCCTGGACCGCCTGATCGAGGTTTCGGTCAGGCGCGTCTACGGCGGCTTGATCCAGATCATCCTGGACCTGATGCCTCAAGATTCAACCGAGAAGCAGGCCCGCGCCTACGCCATGAGCGTCAGCGCCCAGTGCCACTTCCACCACCTCGCCCTGCCGATGATCCAACGCCTCGAGCCCAAGCAACGCTACACACCAAAAGCCTTAGACGACCTGGCCGACCACATCCACCGCTTCACCCTCGCCGCGGTGCGAGGGATCGATGCCAAAGAATTGAATCGCTAATTAGATTCCGATATTTCGACATCAGTAGGGATCGAATCCATCACCCCGGCCTTCGCCACGCAGAGGGCGGACGCCGTGGCGGCGGCCTTTAGGCAGTCCTCGACAGGGTCATCGGCGGCGCGGTGGGCCAGGAAGTAACCGATGAAGGTGTCGCCTGCGGCGGTGGTGTCGATGACGTCCGTTTGAATCGCCGGTTGGTGGATCGCCTCGCCGGGGCCGGCATAGAGGGCGCCCTGTTCGCCGAGGGTGACGATGACTTCACCGCCAGTTAACTCGATCAGTTTCGGCAGCATCTCCCAGGGATCGTCTTCGCCGCAGAGTGCTTCACCTTCGGTCTCATTGACGATCAGCAACGAGACTTTGTCCAGCGGCCAACCGCGAACGTCATCACTCATCGGCGCGGGGTTGAGGCAGATGGACAGCCCACGGTCGGCGGCGGCGGTGATCAGGGCGGGGACGTGGTTGATCTCGTTTTGCAGTAACAGTAAGTCGCCCTTGCCGAAGCCGGAAAGCGCACGGTCGATCTGCTGGGGTGTGATGGCCTGGTTGGCGCCGCCGTGCAGGAGGATGGCGTTTTCGCCGGTGTCGTCGACCTGGATCACAGCGTGGCCGGTCCTGACGTCCGGATCGACTTGGATCAAAGAGACGTCGACGCCGGCCTCGGCAAGCTTATCCAACAACCAACGCCCGTCCTCCCCGACCCGACCGGCGTGAGTCACCTCGGCACCGGCACGGGCAAGCGCAACGGATTGATTCGCGCCCTTGCCCCCGGCGAAAATATCCAGCGACTTGCCAGCGATCGTCTCACCCGGTCGGGCGATGTGATCGACGCGGTGGACGTAGTCGATGTTCAGCGAGCCGAAGTTGAGGATACGCATGGGGTGTTGGGGATTAGGGGTTAGGGCTTGGGAGCCGCTCACTTCTGGACAGCCCAAGAGTGCGTCTACCACATCAGGTAGGTCAATGCCGGCAGCACAGCAGCGAGCAGCACGGCGGACCCGCAGCCGGCAGCGCTCTTCGCCTCAAGCGGCTCCCAGTCGGCGGCGCCCTTGTACGCCCCGTCGGCGGAGGCGAACGACTCGAACGCGGCGACGACATCCTCGGCTGAGATGCCTTTGTCTTTGGCGACAAAGTGTTCGTCGGTCTCGGCGTTCCGGTATTCCAGGACCATCCCCGACGTGCCCCCCGCGGCCTGCATGAACGACGTGTCTTCCAGCGTCAGGATCGCGAACTCGGTCTTGAGATCGGCGACGGCCCGGACGGCTTCGGTAATGGTGAAGTCGTCGATCGAATCGTAAACACGGTCGGCGGTTTCAAGACGCATGGGCAAAGTCTTTCGTGGTGGTCGGCATCACTACTCACCCGCCCGTTGGGCTTTGGCCTGTACCGTCTCGAAGAACCGTTCATCCCCGTCATTCGTGCTGGAAACGGGGAACGAGACCGGCGTGCCGTCCTCGAGTACCAGGTATATCTGGCTGTTGTTGAATAACGAGGTGTCCCGTGACAGATTCAGGTCTTTGATCTGGTCGAACTCGACCACGGTCAGCGGGTCCCCGTTGGCGTATTCACTGTAGACCACGATGCGTTGATCGCTGACAAAGTAGAAGCCGTTTCGGATGTTCGACAGCGCATCGGAGTAGAAGTAGAGGATGGTCTCGTCGGGTTCCAAAGCACCAACATCCCGCGCTACGTCTACAAAATCAGCGGGGACTTCGTTGCCCGTGTAGACGCGGGCCTCGGGCCCGACGGACCCGATGTAAGTGATCCAACCGATACACCCCACACACGGCAGGACGACCAGGGTTATTAAGACGAGTATCAGCCATCCCCACCAGGGCATCCCGCGTCTGGGTGGGTGACGGTCGTCACTGGGGTGGCGATGGTTCATATCGTGGGTCTCGAATTGATCCGGCATGCGCCCAGCTCCTTTGGATGACGAAAGGAATCAACAGATTACTTAGATACATGACGCACGGCAACGACGAGACACGCCAGACCACCCGAGACGTTTCGGGCTGATCCGGAGAAAGCCTGCGTTTCACTTACCTGCACGGACTCGCCAGATATAAGCACGGCAGGTGTCTTTGGCCCACAGAAGGCCGATCTCGTCTCCGAGCCGCCGCGTCCACGTCGGGCAAGGGCGTTCGTATGGCAGGTCCAGACACTGCTTGAGTTGCACCACGGCAGGCCATCGGGCCGTTGACGCAGCACCCGGTCGATGGCGCCTCTAAACTCGACGTATCGCATAACGATTGCCCGCGGATCTGTAACGTGCTTCGATGGGATCACACGTCCAGGTTCTTCACGTCCAGGGCGTGGTCTTCGATGTATTTACGTCTCGGCTCGACGTCTTCGCCCATCAGGATGCTGAAGAGTTTTTCGGCCTCGCTGGCGGCGTCCCAGGTGACACGCAGGAGCACCCGGTCGGCGGGGTTCATCGTGGTTTCCCAGAGCTGCTCGGCGTCCATCTCGCCCAGGCCTTTGAAGCGCTTGATCTCCATGCCGTGCTTGCCTTGTTCGAGGATGGCGGCGACGACATCGGCGAGGTTGACGATGGGGACGATCACGGGCTCACCCTTGTTGTCCGATGCGTGCATCTCGAAACGGGTCGGGCCCTGCACGCCGGTGACCGACTCGACCTGCTTGAGCGCGTAGTCGTCGATCGAGAGTCCCAGGTCGTTAAGTTTCTGGAACAGGCGTTCGAGGTCCTTGACCTCGTGCAGCTCTTTGCGTGTGGCATGTCGGGCGGCGGGCTTATCCTGGCCGGCGACCTGGGACTGGCCTGATTCGCCGATGACCTTGTCCATGTCCGGGTCGGTCTCGGAAAGGCCGTGCTTGGCGCGGAATTCGTCTTCGTCCTGCTCGGCCCAGAAGAAGTGGTCGCCGGTGACGCCGTTGCTGTGTTCGGAAGCGGGGACGTTCAGGTGGATGCGGGGCAATCGGCGGGTTCCCGCCGGGTCGTGGGCGCGCTGGTCCAGCAGCTCCTGGAGGGTCAGTGCCCGGCGTTCCACGACGGAGATCAGGTCCTGGATGTGTTCGAGTGTCAGCATCGCTTCGGAAAGTTGATCGTCGGTAAGCCGGGCCTGCACGGTCCGGTCGTCGTTGAAAGCGATCAGGGCCGTGTCGGTGGTCCCGAGGCTGCTCAGGAGTGTGCGCATCCGTTTTTCATTGATGACGAACTCGCTCTTCTTGCCGCGCGAGACCTGGTAGAGCGGTGGCTGGGCGATGTAGATACGGCCCTGGCGGATCAGCTCGGGCATCTGCCTGAAGAAGAAGGTCAGCAGGAGCGTGCGGATGTGGCTGCCGTCGACGTCGGCGTCGGTCATGATGATGACCTTGCCGTAGCGTAGTTTTTCGATGTTGAAGTCGTCTGTGCCGATGCCGCAGTTAAGCGCCTGGATGATGATGCGGATTTCTTCGAAGCCGAGGATCTTATCGAGGCGAGCTTTTTCGACGTTGAGGATCTTGCCCTTCAGCGGGAGGATAGCCTGTGTGTTGTGGTCGCGGCCGCCCTTGGCGCTCCCGCCAGCGGAGTCGCCTTCGACGAGGTAGATTTCGGACTCTTCGACGTCTTTGCTTGTGCAGTCGTAGAGCTTGCCGGGGAGCCCACCGGAATCCAGCGCGCCCTTTCGGCGAGTCAGCTCACGGGCCTTGCGTGCCGCCTCGCGCGCCTGGGCGGCCATGATCCCCTTCAAGCAGATCCGCTTGGCGTCCTGGGGGTGCTCCTCGAGCCAGGCGCTTAGCTGTTGGCCGACGGAGGTGTTGACGAAAGATTCGACCTCGGCGTTGCCGAGTTTGGTCTTGGTCTGACCCTCGAACTGGGGCTCGGCGACTTTGACGGAAACGATAGCGGCGAGGCCTTCACGGAGGTCGTCACCGCTGGGGGGTGCGTCGTTCTTGAGGATGTTGCTGTTGCGGGCGTAGGTGTTGAGGCTG
>JAJDCV010000185.1 GCA_029260675.1 Phycisphaeraceae bacterium | reverse complement strand
TGGACTTCGACTTCATCGAGACCGGCGTGGAGCGCGGGGCCCCGAAGTACATGGAGTGGTACGGCGCATTTGGGTTGCTGGTCACGCTGGTGTGGCTGTACCTGGAGATCCTGCGGCTGCTGGCGAAGCTGCGCGAGCGGTGAGGGGAGAAAGCGGGGGATTTGGAAAGCGGGAAAGCTGGAAATTAAGAAATCAGATTTTTTAGCCGTGGCGGTCGTAGCTGGCATAGCGAGGATATCTACTGCGAACTTTGATACCCGATGCGGGGACACCCGGCCCTTCGCTGCGCTCGGGGCTGGCGTTGGGGGATTTTCAATACTCGGTTTAATGACTAATCCCTGAACCCTAGACCCTGAACCCTAGATTCAAGACACCACTGCCCCACCGTGCGTTCGATCAAATCCCAATATTTTCTGACGTTTGCGGTGATGGGTAGTGTGCTGCCTTATCTGCCGGTGTTTTTAGCTGATCGGGGTCTGAGCGATGCGCAGGTCGGGTACGTGTTGAGCCTCGGTGGGCTGGCGGTGCTGCTGACGCCGGTGTTGACGACGCTGCTGGCGGATCTGCGTTTCGAGAACCGGGCGCTGTTGGCGTGGGTGTTCGCCGCCTCGGCCGGGTCGCTGGCGTGGCTGCTGGCGTGCAAGGGGTTCTGGATGCTGCTGGCGGTGCACGGGCTGTTCTCGCTGGCGTTTATCCCCGCGCTGTCGCTTCAGGACGGGTTGGTGTTCACCGAGCGGGGCAGGCGGCTGAAGGCCGGGCTGCGGGTGACGCCCTACCACATGGTCCGGGTGTACGGGACGGTCGGGTTCATCCTGCCTTCGGTGGTGCTGTATCTCATGATGGCCGGTGGCGCGCCGATCGGCACGTCGCTGTGGTGCGGTGCGGTGGTGGGCGTGCTGGCGATGGTGAATACGGCGCTGCTGCCGAAGACCCGGGGCGCGGTCGGCGGATCGAGCGTGACTGCCGAGGTTCCCGACCCACACCCACCGGCGGGCCTGGACCGGTCCACGCCGACGTCTCAGGCTCTTCGGTGCATGCTCCAGCGGGACGTGCTGCTGTTCTGCGTGGCGGGGTGGTTGCTGCAGCTCGCGGCCGGGGCGTTCTACGCCTTTTACCCGATCTACCTGGTGCAGGACATCGGGGTTGACAAGCAGTGGCTGGGGCCGATCTCCTCGGTCGGGGTGTCGCTTGAGATTGTGTACATGCTGGGGTTCGGGTGGCTGCTCAAGCGGCTGGGGCTTAGGCGGCTGATGGCGATCGGTGCGGCGGCGATCGCGGTGCGGATGGCGTTGCTGGCGTTTGTGCCGAGCGTCGGCGTCGCGGTGGGGACGCAGGTGCTGCACGGGATGATGGTTCTGGTGATCCACGTCGCGCCGCCGGTGTACCTCAACCACCGGGCCGGGCCGGCATTCCGCAACTCGATCCAGGGGCTGTACGCGATGGTGGTGTTTGGCACGGGGCGGATCGTCGGGTGCATCCTGGCGGGGCATGTCGCGGAGGGGTCGGCGACGGGGACGCTGGCGGTGTTCGGGTGGTCGGCGGCGGCGGCGGGCGTGTCGGTGGTGTTGTTCGCGGTTGTATTTCGAGATCGCAGCCAAGCGCCGATGGACCCGTGATTGAGTTGGGGCGTATCCGGTAGGTCGATCTAAGTAAGGCCCTGCCGTGTAAATGTGGGCCGGCGGCCCGTGTGTGACCCGGGTGCCGGGCCCGGCGATCTGCGATCACCCGCTAAACCGCAAGCGGGGGTTGGACACGGTTGATTGGCGGACGCGCGGGTGTGACTTTCGATACGGAACATTCCACCCTAGACTTGCGCCATGACCGACGAACAACTCATCCAACGGATTACGGATACGGCCTTGCTGCGGGGGGAGTTCACGCTCCGCTCGGGACGGCAGAGCAAATATTACCTGGACAAGTACCTGTTCCAGACCCGGCCGGACATCCTCGCGGCGCTGGCGGAGCGCTTTGCAAAGCGTATCGCGGAGGCGGGCAGCGGGGTTGATCGGTTGGCGGGGGCGGAGCTGGGTGGGGTGCCATTGGTCAGTGCGACGGGGATCGCAGCGGAAAAGCCTTTTATCCTGATCCGCAACCAGAAGAAGGGCTACGGCACGGCCAAGCAGGTCGAAGGCGAGTTGAACCCCGGCGACCGTGTCGTGATCCTCGAAGACATCGCCACCACCGGCGGGCAGGTGCTCGAAGCGGCGCAGACGCTGACCCAGATGGGCGCGAAGATCGTCAAGATCATCGCGGTGATCGACCGTCAGGAGGGCGCGAGGGAGAACATCGAGTCGGCGGGGTACGGGTTTGACAGCCTGCTGACGAAGGGGGATCTGGGGATCGGGGATTAAACACCTCTAATTGAACTATCCCTCTCAACCGTGAACTCCGGCCTGACTAATATCTATATTTAACTTAAATATGGTTTTAAGTGAACGCCGGTTTCAGGTGGGTGATGTGTTTTTTGTGATGGTTTGTGTATGTGCGCTTTGTATGTGCGCTTTGTATGTGCGCTTTGTATGTGCGCTTTGTATGTGCGCTTTGTATG
>JAJDCV010000184.1 GCA_029260675.1 Phycisphaeraceae bacterium | reverse complement strand
GGCTGGTTTCTTTAACCCGCTGGATGTCGGCGCCGAGTGCCTGGAGGGTGATTTCCATGCGTTCGTAGCCTCGGTCCAGGTGGTAGACGCGGTTGATGGTGGTGGTGCCTTTGGCGGCGAGCCCTGCGAGGACCAGGCCGGCGGAGGCCCGCAGGTCGGAGGCCATAACCGGTGCGCCGATCAGTTCGCCGACCCCGGTGACGACGACGGACGGGCCGTTGCGGGTGAGGTTGGCCCCCATCCGCAGGAGTTCGGCGACGTGGAGGAAGCGGTCGGGGAAGATTTTTTCGGTGATGGTGCTGTTGCCTTCGGCGAGGCAGAGCAGGGACATGATCTGGGCCTGCAGGTCGGTGGGGAACCCGGGGTGTGGCTGGGTGAAGACCTGGATGGGCTTGAGCGTGTCGCTGGCTTTGACGGTAACGGAGCCGCGGTGGCGGTCCACGGTTTGGCCGGGCGTTTGGGTCGGTGTGACCTCGACGCCGATGGCGCTAAGGCGATCCAGCGCGGCGCCCAAGGCATCGGTTGGGAAGTTATCGAGGGTGATGGTGCTGTGTGTGATGGCGGCGGCGCAGACATAGGTGCCTGCCTCGATACGGTCGGGGATGACGCGGTGGTCTGCGCCGGCGAGTTGATCGACGCCATCGATGATAAGCCGAGGCGAGCCGGCGCCCTGGATCTTCGCGCCCATTTTTGTGAGCAGGTCGGCGAGGTCTTCGATCTCGGGCTCACAGGCGGCGGACTCGATGACGGTCTGGCCCTTGGCGAGGACGGCGGCGCACAGGACGTTGGCGGTGCCCAGGACGGTGGACCCGTTAGGCCCGCCCAGGAAGACGTGCCCGCCTTGGAGTTGCCCACCGGGTGCGGTAGCGACGATGTCACCTGCGTCGAGGGTTATCTCAGCCCCCAGAGCACGCAGGCCTCTCAGGTGCAGGTCGACGGGTCGGTCGCCGATCGCGCAGCCACCTGGCATCGAGACACGGGCCTTGCCACGTTTAGCCAGCAGAGGCCCGAGCACACAGATGCCGGCCCGCATGGTCTTGACGATGTCGTAGGGGGCGGCTGTCTGGGACGGGTCGGTGGCGTGGATCGTCAGGGGTCGGCCGGGGTCGGCATCGTTGAGCGAGATCTCGCAGCCCAGCGTCCCCAGCAGGCGGGTCATGTTGCGGATATCCGAAAGATCCGGCACGTCGTGGAGGGTTACGGGCCCGTCGGTGAGCAAGGCGGCGGCCATCAGGGGGAGGCTGGCGTTCTTGGAGCCGTGGACACGGACCGAGCCGTGAAGCTCCCGGCCGCCGTTGATGATGAATGCGTCCATAGTGTTAGGGTTCAGAGTATAGGGATCGGAGATCAGGGCGGCGGCGGTTGGTACACAAGACACTGCGCGGGTGGCATGGTACAACGTGCGCCGATGAGCCACACGGTTGTATCGGACAGATACGGTGTGTTTCCTGATCCCTATTCCCCGAACCCCGATCCCTCCTCATGGACCTGAACCAACTGATCCGTAACGTCCCGGACTGGCCCAAGCCCGGTATCCAGTACAAGGACATCACGCCGCTGCTGCGGGACCCGTCGGGTCTGGCGATGGCGGTCGAACTGATGGCGAGCCCCTGGCGGGGCAAGGCGGTGGACCTGGTCTGTGGGGCCGAGTCCAGGGGGTTTATCTTCGGGACGGCGATCGCGCAGGCCCTCTCGGCGGGTTTCGTCCCGATCCGCAAGCCCGACAAGCTGCCGGCCGAGACCCACGCGATCAGCTACGACCTGGAATACGGCAGCGACACGCTGGAGGTCCACACCGATGCGGTCCTTAAAGGACAACGTGTCTTGATGGTGGACGACCTGCTGGCGACCGGGGGGACGATGAAGGCCAGCTGCGACCTGGTCGAAAAGATGGGCGGGAACATCGTGGGGATTACCGTGTTGATTGAGTTGGGGTTCCTGCCCGGCCGAGAGATGGTCAGCGACCACGGCTCGGTGCATGCTGTGTTGACGTACGACGACTAACCCGTGACCCTTGGCCCGTCCGTGATTCCGGGTGCCCGGGATCCGACTGTTTCACGTTTAACCACTTATTCAAGACCGTGCCCAGCAGCTCAAGCCATCATCCCGTCAGCCACCCCTACGCGGGTTACTGGGACCGCACCCAGTGGCCGTTGCAGGCGCTGTACTTCCTGCTGCCGCTGCTGCTGCTGTATGAATTGGGGACGTTCTGGCTTGCTCCGGCGGGAGATCAGCGGTTGCCGCCGATCGTCGCGGAATCGTTACTTGATAAGTGCTTCCAGTGGTTCGGGGTGACGGGGGTTCACCTGCCTGCGATCATCGCGGTGGTGGTGCTTTTCTGCCTGCACCTGGTGAGGCGGGATCCCTGGCGGCCCGAGCCGAAGCTGTACGGGGTGATGTGGCTTGAGACGATCGGGTGGGCGCTGCCGCTGTTCGTGTTCGCGATGGTCTTGGTCCGGGAGATGCCGGCGGCGCAGGCGCAGATGGTGCAGGGCGTCCCGAACTGGCAGTCGGGGCTGGTCTTCAGCATCGGGGCGGGGATTTATGAAGAGCTGTTGTTCCGGCTGATCGGGATCGCGTTATTGCACATGTTGTTTGTGGACGTGTTGGCCTTGCCGGAGAAGCACGGGGCGGCGGCGTCGATCGGTGTGTCGGCGGTGGCGTTCGCGTTGTACCACTTCATGCGGGCGAACCCTGAAGCCTGGGTCGGGTTCACGCTCGACGGTTTCGACTGGGGCCGGTTCGCGTTTTACACGCTGGCGGGTGTGTACCTGGCGCTGATCTACGTGATGCGGGGGTTTGGGATCGTGGCCGGGGCGCACGCGGTGTACGACATGATGGTGGTGGCGAACAATTCGCTGTTCGTGGATGGGGCCGGGGCGTAACGAACATTACGATTGAAACGCGTGCCCATCAAGACGTGCCGATCCCCCGGCAAAGCCGGGGGCTGAGGGTAGAAATTCAGCGGGGCAGGACCAGGAGTTGGCCGGCGAGTTGGGGGTGGACCGCGGTCGCGCCGCGGCGGACCAGGCGGTTCAGGACGTCACTGTTATCGAATTTTCGGAGGTCACACAGCAGATCCAGGGACTTGTCCCGGCCAAGCTGCTTGAAGAATTCGCTTGAAGGCTCGGTGTTGCCTGTCAGGTCTGCCAGCACGCAGAGCATGATGGCCTCGGTGGTTTTTAGAAGCTTAAAGCCTCGGTCGTGGTTCTTCATCGTGTCGAAGCATTGCTGCGCGGTCTTGAACCACTGGCCGCCGGTAAGCGCGCCGGTGTGCAGGCGTTCGAGGACGTGGGTCGCGGCGTTGTTCAGGCAGTAGCTTCGGACGCGGTTTGGGCTTGGGGTCTGGCGGTCGGCGGGTTGATGGCGGACCCAGGCCATGTAGGCGCGGGTGGGTTTGTCGTCGATGAGTTTGCCGGCGGCGTCTGCGAGTGTCCGCATCTGGCTGACGAAGAATTCGGACTCGAGCATCGGTCGGCCGACCATCAGGACGTTGAGCTTCGCCATCAGTCCGGGCAATGAGCCGGGACCGGCGAGGTCGGCGACGACGTTCGCGCCGGCGATGACCAGCTGCATATCCGCTTCGGCGGAGTCGTCGTGGTCGTGTAATGCGGATAAAAGGCGTGCCAGGTCATCACGGATATCGTGGTGATCGTCGGCCATCAGCCCACGCTGAACGGAGTGTTGGACAAAGACCAGGAAGCGCTGGCGGGTCGCGTCCAGGTCGACGTGTTCGGGGA
>JAJDCV010000183.1 GCA_029260675.1 Phycisphaeraceae bacterium | reverse complement strand
CAGCCTCAGACCACCCCAGCCGACCCCGTCGCGATGGGCTCACTCACGTCCTCCCGCGGATCGGTGCTGTGGCCGGTCAGGGCGGATGCCGCGACCGTCAGGGGGCTCGCTAAATAGACGCCGGCTTCTTTGTGGCCCATGCGGCCGGGGAAGTTTCGGTTGGTGGTGGAGATGCAGTTGATGGGCTCGTTGAGTCGGCCGAAGGTGTCTTTGGGGCCGCCCAGGCAGGCGGCGCAGCTGGAGGCGGACATCTGGCAGCCGGCGTTGACGAAGATGTCGTAGATGGACTCTTCGCCGTCGGCTTTGGGCTCGCCCTTGACGTTGAGCCTGAGCATGTCGGCGTGGACCTCGGTGGAGCCGGGGACGACGAAGGTGGGGATCTTGACCTTTTTACCCTGGAAGAGCGCGGCGGCGAAGATCATGTCGGTGATTTTCCCGCCGGTGCAGGAGCCGATGTAGGCGCGGTCGAGCTGGACGTCGGCGCAGTTGCGGGCGGTGTCCTTGTTGTCCGGGCTGTGGGGCTTGGCGACCATGGGCTCCATCGTGCCCAGGTCCCATTCGTGCTCGGAGCAATACTCGGCCCCCGGATCATCCTTGTAGACGGTCCAATCGGGCTTGGTGGAGCGTGCGCGGACGTAGGCGAGGGTTTTCTCGTCGACGTCGCAGACGCCGTTCTTTCCGCCGGCCTCGATGGCCAGGTTGGTCAGCGTCATGCGGTCTTCGAGGCTGAGGCTGGTGACGCCCTCGCCGGTGAAGTACATGGTTTTGTAGGTTGCGCCGGCGACGCCGATCTCGCCGATGACCGCGAGGATGAGGTCCTTGGCGGTGAGGTACGGGGGGATGGTGCCGTGGAAGGTGAACTTCATGGTCGGCGGGACTTTGAGCCAGGTCTTGCCGGTGCCGAGCGTGAATGCGGCGTCGGTGTTGCCGACACCCGAGGCGAACTGGCCGAAGGCGCCTGCGGTGCAGGTGTGGCTGTCGGTGCCGAGCATGATCTCGCCGGGCCGGCAATGGCCTTCTTCGGGGAGGGCCTTGTGGCAGACGCCCTTGTAGTTGGTCTTGGTCGGGTCGCGGTAGGGGTTGGGGAAGCCCGAGCCCTCGTCGGTATTTAAAAAGTCGGGGTCGTAGTAGTACTTCAGGCCCTGCTCCTTGACGAAGTCGCGGAGTGTCTGGATGTTGCGGTGGCATTTCTCATCGGCGGTGAAGATGTAGTGGTCGGGGATGATGACCAGGGCGTCCTTGTCCCAGACCTGGGCGTCCTGGCCGAACTCTTTCTTGAAGATGCCGATGGTGCCGGGGCCGCAGACGTCGTGGGTCATGAGGACATCGACGTCGACCCAGACGTTTTCGCCGGGGGTGACTTCGTCTTTGCCGCAGTGTGCGGCGAAGATTTTTTCGGTCATGGTCATGGGTCGTGGCATGGCGGGGCATCCTGTGGCTTAATGAGTTTTTAGTCTTTAAGCGTGTCTTTGGCTTGTGTTTACCGAGTGTGGCCGGGGATTAGGCCGGGCGCTGCCGAGCTTGGCATTGTAGCAGGCCAAAGATGGGTGGGCTATGGCCCGGGGGGCGGATCGTACAGTGTACGCCTTGGGCTGGCGTCCCCGGGTGCGTGGGCGTATGATCCCGGTTCCATGATTCTAAAACAGCAGGTCAAGACGGGTTTTGCCACCGCGGGTGTGTTGTTAATGTGCTGGCTGGCGGGGTGCCAGGGGCCTTTGCAGCGCAGCGAGGAGCAGGCGCTGCGTGAGTCGATGATCGCGGCGCACCGGGCGCATCTTGCGGCGGTGTCCGAGGCCCGGGTGGTTGAGCTAAGCCGGGAGCCCAGCGATGTGGAGTCTGAGCTAAGCGACGAGCGCCGCACCGAGCTGGACGAGATGAGCGGGCTGAGGGCTTACAAGGATCTGGACCCGGACACGGGGACGGACCTGCTGGGTCAGGACAGCACGCAGGTGGTCCGGCTGTCGTTGCAGGAGGCGGTGGCGCTGGCGGTCAGGAACAACCTGGACCTGAAAATCGCACGGATGACCCCGGCGATCAGCGAGTCCCGGATCGTTCAGGCCCGTGCGGTCTTCGACGCGACGTTCTTCACGAACATCAACTACTCCAAGCTGGACACGCCCCAGCCCGGCGGGTTTGTCCCGGGGCTTTCGGGAAACACCAAGCGCGAGGACGTGGAGCTGAGCACGGGGATCCGCAAGCCCTTGATCTCCGGCGGGCAGATCACATTGCAGACGGATCTGAACCGCAACGAGGCGGTGCCCAGCGTGTTCGGGGTGAATAAGTTCTACGACGCGGACGTGCTGGTGAACCTCCAGCAGCCGTTGCTGCGTAATTTCGGGTCGGACATTAATCGGTCGAACATCGTGCTTGCGCAGAACGATCGTCTTGCGGAGGCGCAGCAGCTGCGTCGGCGTCTTCTGGACGTGGTGGCGCAGGTCGAGGCGGGTTATTGGGAGGTGTCGTTTTCTCATCATCAGTTGCGGGTCCGCGTGAGGCTGTTGGAGCGGTCGACGCAGGACCGCGACCGGCTGATCGAACGGCGCGGGTACGATGCCAGCCCGGTGGAGATCACCGAGGCGAACAGCTTTGTGGAACTGCACCGGGCGGACGTGATCCGTGCGAGGTCGTCGTTGCGTGTGGCGTCGGACCAGCTCAAGCGTCTGATCAACTCGCCGGATCTGCCGTTGGCGGACGAGACGCCGATCATGCCGGTCGATCAGCCGACGGACGAGCCGATCCGGTTCAATCTGCTGGACCTGGTGACCACGGCGTTGCAGAAGCGCCCGGAGATGCAGATCGCGTTGCTGGATATCAAGGACGCGTCGGTCCGCCAGCGTGTCGCGGACAACGCGCGGCTGCCGTTACTAAACCTGGCGGCGAGCGTGGGTGTGAACGGGGTGGCGATCCCCAACGGGCAGTCGGCGTACAACAACCTCGGCGACGGCGACTTTATTGACTACATCCTGGGCGCGCAGTTCGAGATGCCGATCGGTAACCGTCAGGCGGAGGGTTTGTACCGCCAGCGTCAGATCGAGCGGCGGGCGACGGCGTTGGTGTATCAACGTCAGGCGCAGGACGTGGTGCTGGAGGTGAAGGTCGCTTTGCGGAACGTGCAGACGTCGTACGAGTTGATCGGCGCGACCCGTGCGGCGCGTCGTGCGGCGGCGGACAACCTCCGTGCGATCGAGGTGCAGGAGGCGTCGGGCGTCGCGTTGACCCCGCAGTTCCTGATCAACCAGAAGCTCTCCACGCAGGAACGGTTGGCCAACGCCGAGGTGCAGGAGGCGCGGGCCCTGACCGATTACCACAACGCGATCGCCGCGCTGTATCAGTCGGTGGGTTCGCTGCTGGAGCGGAACAATATCGAGTTCCGCATCGAGCCGGATACTGAATAATCGCATCGGCGATATGTGTCGGGATGAATCACAGAGACACAGAGGTACAGAGAAGAGAAAGACAATAGACAGGATGTCAGGATTGACAAGATAAGAATGAGTGCTGATATCCTTGTCGTTTCACATCTTGCAAATCCTGTCATCCTGTCCAAGCTTTTGTCTTCTCCGAGTCCTCCGCGATCTCTGCGGTGAGCATCCGTGAGTTTTGTGCGAAAGTGAATGCCTGATGTCTGATCTTGAATCCGTTGTTGCCAAGATGTTCTGGGTCGGGTTCCAGGGGACCACGCCCAGCGACGACCTGATGCGCCTGCTGGACCGGGGGGTGGGCGGGGTGATCCTCTTTGCGCGCAACATCGAATCACCCGGGCAGGCGGTCGCCCTGACCCGGCAGATCAAGCAGCACGCCGGCAGGCCCCTGCCCGTGTCGATCGACCACGAGGGTGGTCGGGTCATGCGCGTACAGAGCCCGTTTACCCAGACCCCGCCGATGCGTGTGCTGGGGAAGATCGGCGACGAAGAGCTGGTGCATCAGGTCGGGCGGATCTTTGCACGCGAACTGCGGGCGGTCGGGTTCGATATGAACCTCGCCCCCGTGCTGGATGTGGACACCCACGCGGACAATCCCGTGATCGCTGCCCGGTCGTTCGCAAGCGAAGTCGACCGGGTCACCCGGATGGGCCTGGCGTTGATGCGGGGGCTGCAATCAGAAGGGATGGCCGCCTGTGCCAAGCACTTTCCGGGCCACGGCGATACCAACGAGGACAGCCACAAGAATCTGCCGCGCGTGTCACACGACCTGGCAAGGCTCAATGACATTGAGCTGCCGCCGTTCCGCGCCGCTTGCCGGGCCGGGGTTGCGGGCGTCATGACCGCCCACATCGTCTACGAGGCGCTGGACAGCCGATACCCCGCCACCATGAGCAAGCGCATTATCGACGGCCTGCTCCGCAAAGAGATGGGCTTCGACGGGCTGGTCATCAGTGATGATCTCGAAATGAAAGCGATCACCGATCACTTCGGGGTCAACCAGGCGGTCGTGATCGGCGCAGCCGCTGGCGCAGACTGCCTGCTGGCGTGCCACCACCCCGACGTGATGCACTCGGCGATCGAGACACTTATCCGTGCGGCTGAGAAAGACGATTCGCTTGTTGAGATGATCGCGGCCGCCAACCGCCGGCAGGACGCGTTCAATAAGCAATACACCAGGCCCCCGCAACAGGACCCGGATCTGTCTATCATCGGCTGTGACGAACACCGCCGGATCGCCGAACGTTTATTCAGCCACGAGGCCTGCGCCGACGAGGGCAACATGGCCTACGACCCGACCGACTCCCGCCGATGGCTCGATATTTAACCCCACCGATAATGACGCAAATTTTTATCCTTATGGAGACGTCTCAGTGATTACCGTTTTAATCCCTCACACCGGCCTGACGGATGGCTGGCTGAACCGGTTGTTGTCCGGCTGGTCCGGCACGCCGATAAAGCGTGTCGTTTTGATCGGCCCGCAGTCGCAAACACCCGCCCCCGGTTCCCCCGGCGCAACGTTCCCGATCGAGCAGGTCGTCACCGACAAGCCGTTGTCGGGCGAGGTGTGGCGCGGCGTGCTGCCGTTGCTGGATAACGGGACGATGGTATGTGTTCAGGACGAGGTCACGATGCCGGCGGCGTCATTATTCAGGCTCGCCAAGTCGGTCTGCGGCAGCGGCGCGGTGATGATGTACAGCCACTACACGCAGGACTCGGCAGACGGCCCAAAACCCTGCGCGACCAATGACTTCCAACTCGGTAGTCTCCGCGACGATTTCGAGTTCGGCCCGGTCACCGCGTGGTCCGGCAAGGCCATCCGAAAGGCGATCGCCGATTCGGGCGAGTTAATGGATTCCGAAAGCGGGGCGTTCTATGACCTGCGGCTGCGCGTCTCGGCGATCGGTATGCCGATACGACTGCCCGAACCGCTGTACACACGACCCAACCCAGACGACCGGCCGACCGGCAAGAAACTTTTCGACTACGTCGACCCACGCAACCAGGCGGCCCAACTCGAAAAAGAAAAAATCGTCACCGAACACCTCAAGCGGATCGGCGTGTATCTTGAGCCGACATTTCAGACGCCGGAGGTCGAAG
>JAJDCV010000182.1 GCA_029260675.1 Phycisphaeraceae bacterium | reverse complement strand
CAACGTGTTGTTGCTACGCACGCTGAGCAAGGGTTATTCGCTGGCCGGGCTGCGGTTTGGCTACGGCCTTGGGCACCGGGACCTGATCGCGTCGCTGGATAAGGCGCGGGACAGCTATAATACCGATGCCCTCGCGCAAGCCGCCGCCGTGGCGGCGCTGAACGATCCGGACCACGCCAAAGCGTCCTGCGCCAACGTCGTCAACGAACGGCGGAGGGTCGGCGATGAGCTGGCCCGGCTGGGGTGGTGGGTCTGGCCCAGCGACAGCAACTTTATCCTCACGAAGCCCCCTGAATCCGGGCCCCAGGCACAGAGTATCTACGAATCCCTCAAGCGGGAGGGGGTATTCGTGCGATACTTCGATCAGGACCGCCTCCGCGACAAGCTGCGGATCACCATCGGGACACCCGATCAGAACGACACGCTCCTAAGAGCCCTCACCGCCAGGGCCTGACAGGTTAAAGAGATTGATATGCCACCACGAAACGCATCCATCACACGCAAGACCAACGAGACCGACATCACCGTCGTGTTGAACCTGGATCCTGCCATAACAGGCGACTACACCAACAAGACCGGCGTCGGCTTCTTCGACCACATGCTCGACCACGTCGCCCGCCACGGGGAGTTCGGCCTGAACATCTCCGCCAGCGGCGACACCCACATCGACGACCACCACACCGTCGAGGACGTCGGCATCGTTTTGGGCCAGGCGCTCGAGCGGGCGCTGGGTGACAAGAAGGGCATCGAGCGCTATGGCTTCGCGTCCGTCCCGATGGACGAGGCGCTGGCTAGGGTCAGCATCGACCTGTCCGGCCGGGCCGCGCTGGTGTTCGGCGCAACGTTCAAGGACTCGTTTGGGAAGATCGGCTCGTTCGACAACCAGCTTGTCCGCGAGTTCTTTAATGCCGTGGTCAACGCCGGAAAATTCAACTGCCACATCGAGGCGACCTGTGGCGAGAACGACCACCACATCGCCGAGGCGATTTTCAAAGCCTTCGGCCGGGCCCTGCGTCAGGCGGTCAACGTCACCGGCGACGACGTCCCCAGCACGAAGGGCTCGCTGTAGACCCTATTCCCGTGAGCCGGGAGGCTGCTTTGGGTCGGTGAGTTGAATTGCGCCTTTATATTCAGGGGGTAACGTGAAAAAGTCTTGCCGTCCCTGGCACGGCGCGTTAGGTTAATGCTGTCCGGCACCCTACAACCCGATTTCACGGAGACAAGCTATGACCCGGTGCAAGCGATGGCGTTGGACGTGCTTGAACGTGTTGCGCGTTTGTGGTTGGCGATGTCTGTTAATGGCGGTTGTGGTGACAGGCGTTCAGGCTGTGGCCTGGGCACAGCTACCCACAGGCCAGGCACGCAACCAGCGCGTCGGGGCCTGGGACGTGGACCAGCGGATCACCTGGGCGCACTGGTGGGAAGCGAACCGCGAAGTCTACCTGATGCAGGCATTGAAGCGTGACGGCCGGGCGCAACGGCAGGCGCCACCCGATGCGGAATTGTTGACGCAGGCGGTTGAAGCGCTGATCGAATCCACCAAGCTCGACGACTCGGAGGATGCCGACCTGACCCGGGTCCGCGTGGCCTCGACGATGTCGCTTGGGAAGATCGCTACAGACGATGCGGTCGACCGGCTGCTCGCGTTGACCGCAGACAAGCAGCAAACCGTCCGGACCGCGGCGTGGCTGGGGCTGGGCGCCAGCGGGCGCGACCGGGCGCGGCAGGAACTGCTCGAGCCTACCGTACCGATGCGAGCACCTGACCGCACGGCTCGTGCCGCGGCCCTTGGGCTTCTAAAACCCGGTGACGCGCAAGCGATCGATCTGCTTAAACATGGGTTGGTTGATGCACAGCAAGTCGATGACCAGCGGGTGATCATGCAATCGCTGAGGCTGCTGCGGGCACCCGGCCTCGCACAGATCGGCCGGGCGGTCATTGCCCGAACCAATTCGGTCACCGTCGCATCGGAAGCGGTTTTGGGGATAGGTATGGACCCGCAACCAGAGGATGTGGATCTGATGCTGGCGCTGCTCAGGGGCGGGTCACCCGTGAATGACTACACGTACAGCAACGACGGGCTGTCTTCCGAGACCTGTTTCGCTGCGGCCCAGGTTCTGGATGGATACGCCGGCTTTATGACTGACAATCGACTCCGGCGGGTGCTGACCGAGTACGTGTTCAAGACCACGCCGACCGGCCTGGGCGACTACTACCGCGGGGCCGCGTTGCTTTCCCTGGTCCCTCTAGCGGAACGGGAGGATGAGCATGTATTCGAGGAGGCGTTAGACGGACAGACCCGGGTGCAGGATCGTGCCGTACGAATCGATGCCGACAGGCGCGGGTTGCCCAGGGAACGTGAGTTTACGCGCCGCAATGACCCGATCAGGGGCTACGCAGCGATCGCGATGGGGATGTACCTGGGGCGGTTCACCGATGAACTACATCAGCAACAACAGGTCGTCCCGGTGCGTTACGCGCACGAAACCGAACGGGCCAACCGCCGTTTCCTGGATAAGCTCGGTCGGTTGCTATCTAACCAGCATGAATCGGCCGATCTGCGGGCGGCGGCGGCGATGGGTCTTGCGTTCAGTGGCCATCCTGATGCCGCGGGATTGATCGCCCAGGCGTTGGAGCAGGCCGAACCGGATGAACTGATGGTGATCGGCTACGGCACGCTGGCGATGGCGTTGCTGGGTGACGAACGGGCCGCGATCCCGGCGGCACGCTACCTTGAAGAATTGGACAAGTTACGAGGCTCAGAGCGTTTCGACGCTGACAACTCGATCGAAGAAGTGCTGGGCCTGCGCGCGATGGCGCTGGCACTGGGGTTGGTGGGCGGCGATCAGGCGGCGTCGGCGCTATCTGATGCCTGGGCGACCGACCCGTGGCTGAGCCTGGAATCGGCCAAGGCACTGGGCTGGCTCGAGGATGACCGATTGACCGAGTCGTTGACAGCGTCGATGCTGGAGAATCCCAAAGAACCGGAGGCGGTCGTCGCCGCGATGGGATTGGGTGAGGTGTTCGAGGCCGCCCGGCCGTCAAGGTTGGCACGCCTCTCCGTGGGCAGCAACTTCACCTATGACTATGGCGGTATTACTCCCCAACAATTGCTTGCGGCCGGTAGCAATACCACGGGGACCGCCAATGGGATGTGTGCAAGAGCTTTACTTAACGCCTTTGCCGACCCGACCTATCAGGCGGTCTCGAACGTTTACCTGTATGAGGTGTTGTTAAACCAAGACCGGGTTACTCAGTCGCCTTGAACTTCCCGCGCGCACGGGTAATCCCGCGCTTGTTGGACGCGAGGTGCTCGAGGATGTGGTGGATCGATTCGGCCTGGTCGGGTTCACCGATGGCCTGGGCGATCTCGCCGGGGTCCAGCGCCTGGCCTGCTTGGCTGTTTAGATGGGCGACGGCCTTGTGTTGGATGTCCAGCACCGCGGCGGCGGCCTTTTTCCCGGCCTCGACGCCGGGCTGATGGTAGGCGTTGATGTTCACCAGCGTCGCGTAGAAGCCTACGGCCCGCTCGTACAGCGCGATGAACGCGCCGAGCGTGCGTGCATCGAGTTTGTCCGCGGTGATGGTGACCGAATCCCGGCCGGACTCGAACAGCGCCGTGCGCGTGCCCTGCCAGAAGCCGTTGAGGTAATCCCCGCTGGTCACGCCGTCTTCGACCTCAAGCGGCGCGTTGCGCCCGGGCCGTTGGGTGTCTTGCAGG
>JAJDCV010000181.1 GCA_029260675.1 Phycisphaeraceae bacterium | reverse complement strand
GGGCGGGACGGTCTGGTTCCAACTACCCAGGACGATGTTAAGGTCGTCGATACCAACAAACCCATCAAAATTGAGATCCCCTTGCAACTTGGCCGCTAGCGAGACGGTGTTGGTGCCGTAAATCAGTGCAAGAGCAACACCCCCCGTGGGTGCAGGCATTGTTACGGTACTGAAGGCGCCGGTGAGTGAACCATCGAATGCGATGATATCAAAACTGTCACTGACGGAGGGCGTAAAGAGGCTGGGCAGAAAGGTTCTAAGATCCCCGCCGAGCGTAACATCCCCGGTGACATCGAGGTTGTCGTATAAGCTCGATGAGGTGCCTCTGATATCAATAAATTAGATCACCATTATTGACTTTCTGTTCATAGTCATTCAGAAGAGTCAACGAGCCCACGAGGCCGGTGGAGGAGCCGGGGTTCACATCAGCGTCATTGATGAGGTCCCCCTCGATGGTCCCCGTCCCGCGTAATAAACCGCTCTGGCTCATCGTCAGTATCTTTACCGTGGCACCGTCTTTAGTTTTCACTTTACCGTTGTTGAGCGTGAGTGTGCCACCGAAGTCGAAATTCTTACGGACTTCGAAGAGTCCCGTGGTGTTGTTCACGGTTATGTTATTGGCCCCCAACAGTTGCCCGTCTCCAATGATGAGCAGCGTACCAGTTCCACCAGAACCAATCGTGATGGTCGGTGCGATTAGCACGCCATTGTTCGGTGAAGTGCCCTGCAAGGTATAGCTTGCGGCCGAAGAGCCGCCGATAGAAAGAAAACTGGTAAGACCGACCGTCCCCCTAGAATGTAGAACCGATCCTCCGGACTGCACGTCGAGAGTGCTGGTGCTAATTTGTGAGGATGTACTGGAGATTTGTTTGTAGTTGCCACGGATGATGATGGGCTGGTTGGGGGCCGCGATAATCCCCTTCTGGTTGTCCAGAATCCCCCCCGAACCGACCGTGATCTGACCCTGAACTGCTAGCGTTGGGGTTAACTGCTGCAATGTAACCGTGCCACCGTTTAAAACACCGATGTCAAGATTATTGTTGACGGTGAGCTGCCCTGCGGTCAGTACCATAAGCCCCGCGTTGGTAGAGTTGACCCCACGAACCGCCACACCTCGTACGGTTGTCGTACCGTTGAAAAACGGCCAGCGACCACTAGCGGGCGTGAACGAACCCACAACTACGTCATCTGACACACCCGGAATGGCTGGAAGGCCCGGATGGGTCCAGTTATTAGTGATAAACCAGTTGTTATCGGTGAAACCTCTCCAATCGAACGTCACCGCTTCGGCCTGACTGGTTAACCCCATCGTCACGCCTGCTACGCAAGTCAAGAGAGTAATAAATCGACTACAACACCTCATGCGGAACGGAATTTGCCACATCAAGATCGCCTTTCATCCTGTGGCCGATCCTCGGTCAGTGTGCCAAGCGTAAAGCCCAAGACACACCGATAAGGCCGGTCAGAAATTTGTAAAAACGATCCGTCGTTGTAACCCGGGCGATCCTTCGCAGAAGCAGGGCGGGTGTTATCGGACTTTAGGCTCCTTTGTCAAGTCGGGGCCGTTATCCTTCTTGACCGTAAGGCACCGCAGCCCCGAAGGGCATTGACAAGAAAAGCCCACGTTCGACGAACGTGGGCTTCTGGGGGTGTTCTGGGAACCGTTGATTTAGCGGTAGAATTCGACGATCAGGTTCATGTTGACGTCGAAGGGGATCTCGTCGGGGGTGGGGTCTGCGGTGACCTTGGCGGTCAGGGTCGAGGGGTCGAACATCAGCCAGCCGGGGACGTTGTGGCCGGGCATGGTTTCCATGTTCTCGCGGACGACCTTCTGGATGCCGGGCTTGAGGGTGATCTCGTCACCGATGCTCACCCGGAAGGAAGGGATGTCGGTCTTTCGGCCGTTGACCAGGACGTGGCCGTGGTTGACGATCTGCCGGGATGCCCAGATGGTTCGGCCCCAGCCCATCCGGCGGATGACGTTGTCCAGCCGCTGTTCGAGCAGCTGCATCAGCACCTGGCCGGTGTTGCCCTTGGTGGTCGAGGCCTTCTGCATGTAGCCGCGGAACTGTCGCTCCAGGACGTTGTAGTGGTAGCGGAGCTTCTGTTTTTCGTTCAGGCGGATGCCGTAGTCACGCAGGCGACGGCCGCGGAACCCGTGCATGCCCGGTGGGTTGAGCTGGCGTTTTGCTGTGTGCTTGGGGATGTCAGCGATGGGGACGCCGACACGGCGGGAGAGCTTGACTTTGGGGCCGGTGTAGTTGGCCATAACGGATTCCATCCCGTGTTGGCGGGACGCCTCGTGGTGCTCGGCCGTGGCTACGGCTCCGCGGGTGCCAGGAAGTGCAGAGCCGCACGGCCCTGCTGTTTCGAGTCGGGTATTACACCGGTTCAAAGCCCTGCTGTCAAACCCCATTGGACCCGCCCCCCGCCTGATTCAGCTCGTACTTTATGAAGGCTTTTCTAGAAAAGCCATAATGGTTGAAATGTCTTTATATCTGCTATACCCGGTCATTCGGATATCGGGGTGGTGATGGGAGGCACGGGATATATGGCTATGGGGGGCTACGAGTTGCTCCACATATGTCTCCGAAGCGGGTTTTACCTCGGGGATACGTGAATATCTCGGTCACGGCCGGCGGTCGTAAAGACAATAAAAAAAGGTCTCGACCGGGGAGGCTAACCGGTACGAGACCCGATCCAGGGTATGGATTGTGTCGGCCGGGTGCGGGTACAAGACGCTTGGGCCGAGTCGCCTGCGTGCTGGCCGTCCTTGGCCGCCGCCCGCATTGGCAACATGGGAAGTCTCCGATTCAATCGCCGGGGCGTCCAGTGGGATGGGCTAAAAAATGGGTAGGACCCCCTAAGCGGCGGGTTTGTACAGGCTGGGTAACCTGCCGGCGTGGTTTACCTGCAAACAGGGCCGATCAGGGATGCCTGGTGTCATTCCAGGGGGTTTGAGTGATCTGGATGAATAACCTGGGAGCCGGTGGGGTGACCGGGGGGCCGGGGGCATCAGGAGACACCAGGGCACCGGGGGTGGTCGGGGGCGGTGGGCCGCTGATATACTCCCCGGATGAATGACCAGCCAAAAATCGGGCTTTTCCCGGGCACGTTCGACCCGATCACCAACGGGCACCTGGATGTCATCGGCCGGGGCCAGCGGCTGTTCGATCGGCTGATCGTGGCGATCGGGCATAACCCGGCCAAGGGTGAGTTGTTCAGCATGGACGAGCGGCAGGCCATGATCGAGGCGCTGATCCGCGAGCAGTGCGACCAGCACGTGGAGGTCCGCTGCTACCAGGGGCTGACCGTGGACTTTGCCCGGGAGGTGGGGGCGACGGCGGTGCTGCGGGGATTAAGGAACGTGACCGACCTGAACTTCGAGTTCCAGTTGGCGTTGACCAACCGTGCGATCGCCGATGTTGAGACGGTGTTCACGATGACCGGGGACGCCTACGCCTTCGCCAGCTCGACGCTGATCAAACAGATCGCCGCGGGGGGCGACATCGACCGGCTGCACCGGATGCTCCCGAAGCTGGTCATCGAGAAGATGAAGCAGAAGAAGCGTGAGCACGGGGGGAAGCTGCCGTGGCTTCAGGTGGATCATTTTAAGGAGTAGGAGCTGGGGGCCGGGGTCTGGGGATTGATGATTTGTGATTGATGATTGATGATTGATGAATTGATTCAATAGCCAGCGGGCAACGCCCGCCCGGCAGATGGATGTTACGGTTACTGTCTCCAGTCAGGCACGACCTCTTACACACACCGCGAATGGCTAAAGGCCAACTGCTAAAGGCTTAACTCCCCTATGGACTACCGGATCATCAGTATTGGCGCGGTCAGCGTGCACGAGTTGTGGGATAAGCAGACGCAAGCCCGGACACCTCACGCGACGACGACGCTGGTGCGCAGCGAGGGACGGGTGATTCTTGTCGACCCGGGATTACCGGCTCAGGTGATCGTAGCGCGGTTGGCGGAGCGTTGCGGGTTGGGGCCGGAGGATGTAACGGATGTGTTCCTGACCTGCTTTCGGCCGTCACACCGCTGGGGGATCACGGGGTTCCCCAAGGCCCGATGGCTGGTCGCCGAGGCCGAGCGCGAGCAGGTCGGGGTTGCGTTGATCGAGAAGCTTGGACAGGAAGAAGACGAGGAGATGCAGAAGCTGATCGAGCAAGATGTGGCTGTGATGAAACGGTGTGAGGCTGCGCCGGACAAACTCGCGGAGCACGTCGATCTGTTTCCGCTGCCGGGCTACACCCCGGGGAACGCCGGGTTGTTGTTGAGTCACCCCAATTCGACGACGCTGATCGCCGGGGACGCGATCGCAACCGCCGAACATCTGGAGCAGGGCCGGGTGTTGCGTGGGGCGTATGATGTGAACCAGGCGCAGGAGAGTTTCATGGAGGCGGTGGAGATCGCCGACGTGATCGTGCCGGGGCACGATAACCTGCTGTTGAACCCGACGCGGAGGCGGTTCTGAGGTATTCACATTCCATGCGTTGTGTGTGCAAAAGAACGTAACGTCGTGGAGCGTTGTAAAACCTCATTGGTAGCCGCCGCGTGACACGCGGCGGGCCCCGCGGGCCGTGGCCCACGGCTATCAAATAATTCCACTGCACCTGGATTGCGGATGCTCTAGTCATGGAACAACCACCGCCTGATTCCCTGGTCCAAACGCTCCAGACGATGGTGCGTATCGACAGCGTGAACAGCGCGCTGACGGGTCGGCCTTGCGCGGAGTCGGCGTTGTGTGATTGGCTCGAGCAGACGGCGCGGGGTTGGGGGCTCAAAGCCCGAAGGCTGGCGGTAAAGGACCGGGCGGATCAGCTGCTGGTGACGCATGAAGTGGGTGCCGGGTCGCCTTGGCTTCTGTTTGATAGCCACATGGACACGGTCGCGGCGGATGGGATGACGGTCGATCCGTTCGGCGGGGAGCTGCGCGACGGGCGGGTCTACGGCCGGGGGGCGTGCGACACCAAGGGGACCGGGGCGGCGATGCTCTGGGCGCTGAAGGAATACGCTCAGAACACACCCGGCCCCAATAACATCGCGCTGCTATTCGGGGTCGATGAAGAGGTCGGGATGATCGGCG
>JAJDCV010000180.1 GCA_029260675.1 Phycisphaeraceae bacterium | reverse complement strand
TCTTCGCCGCGATCGGCATCGTCAACCGCCTTCTTGATCGCATCGATCATCGCACCCTGGTGAATTTTTCGGGCCCGCAACTCATCGACGATGTCTTTGACCGCAACGGGATTCGCTCGACCCAGAGTCGGGGTGATCGCGACGGTCAAGAACATACTGTCATCGCTAGCGGTCAGTTTGAACGTGCCGTCCAGGCCGACCTCCTTGCCGCCGGATTGGCTGATGAGTTCCGCCAGCTTAGCCAGGTCCTTGATCTTATTGTCACCGGTATTCAATGCGGAGATCGCGCCTTCTCCCAAGGCCGCAAAACGCTCATTGATCGCATCGTTATCAAGATCTCCCCCGTCCATCAGCGAGTCGGCCTGTTCGACAAGATGGCGCGTTAACTTGCTTGAAAAATGGCTGCTGAAATTATCTGTCGCCTTATCAGGCATGGCCCTCTCCGATCAGATAAGACATCCGAAAAACCACCCATAGTATTATCGACCGGGTACAACCCCCTGTTAAGGCGGCTGATTCCATATACGGATTTGATGCTTGCCGATCCCGCACGCAACTTGCGTGAAGCACAGGGGCAGCCAGCAGTTGTGTGATGGACCATGCTTGGAGAAATCAACGGGTGTCAGATCACATAGGATTGTTGATTCTGACAAGACCACCGCCTGGGCACGGGGTTAAGCGCTGGGGCTGTGGCGGATTCAAAAGGCGTGGTCACGTTTGATAGGGCGAGGGCCAGAAAATTATGGGACCTTGGCCGGGGAGGGCTTGACCGGGGCGAGCCACCGATCGCTGATCTCGCTCGGTTGGGCATCCGTGTGGTGCTGGCGGATCGCCGCGGCGACCAGGCCCATGAACATCGGTTGGGGTCGCAGCGGTCGGCCGGTGAGTTCCGGGTGGAACTGGGCGCCGATGAAGTAGGGGTGTCCGGGCAGTTCCAGGACCTGCATGATCGGCTGCCTGGGGTGTCGGCCGGAGAACACCAGGCCCGCCTTCTCCAGCACCTCGATGTACTTGGGATCGACCTCGTAGCGGTGGCGGAACCGTTCGCGGATCGTAAAGGCTTTGTCGGCGTTCGGCTGATACAAGAACGACGCCAGCGTGTGGGGTTGGATCAATACATCCTTACCACCCAGCCGCATGTTCCCGCCCAGGCCCTCGATCTTCTTCTGCTCGGGCAGGATGTCGATCACCGGGGCGTCCGAGAGCTTGTCGAACTCGGTGCTGGCCGCCTCGGGCAACTCCGCGACGTTCCGGGCGTACTCGACCACCGCCATCTGGAAACCCAGGCAGATGCCCAGGTAGGGGATGTTGTTTTCACGGCAATACTTCACACAGGCGATCTTGCTCTCGGTCCCGCGGTGCCCGAAACCGCCGGGGACGATCACAGCGTCGACGCCCTTGAGTTTCTCGGCGGCCTCGGCCGGCTCGAACCGGGTCGTGTCCAGCCAGACGGTTTCGATGTCGCAACTCAGGTGTGTGCCGCAGTGCTCCAGGGCCTTGTCGATCGAGGCGTAGGCGTCCCGCAGCGAGGCGTACTTGCCTGTGATCCCGATGCGGGCTTTGTATTTGCGTTTCCCGGTGAGTTTGCCGACGAAAGATTGCCAGTCGGCCCGGGCTCTGTCTTCCTGGCCCTGGTCGACCCGGCTATGCAGGTCGAGCATCGTCAGCACCTCACGGTCCAGCCCTGCCTGGCGCATCGAGTCGGGGATCGTGTAGATCGAATCCCGGTCGTGCATCGAGAAGACCCGGTTCATCGGGACGTTGCTGAACATCGCGATCTTCTGGGACGCGGAAGACTCGACCGGGTTCTTCGCCCTTGCCGCGATGATGTGAGGCTGGACCCCAGCCTCCAGGAGTTTCTTGAGCCCGAGTTGCGCTGCTTTGGACTTCTGCTCGCCCAGCGCCGGCGGTTCGATCACATACGTCAACGCCACGAAACAGACCGCACCCTCGCCCTCCTCGAATGCCAGCTGGCGGCACGCTTCGATATAGAAAGCGTTCTCATGGTCCCCGACCGTCCCGCCGACCTCGACGAAGACCACATCCGCGTTCTGCTTGACCGCCAGCTCACGGAGTTGGTACTTCACCTCCCCGGTGACGTGGGGGATCATCTGCACATCTCGGCCGAGATACCCGCCGTGGCGTTCTTTGTCTAAGACACGCTTATAGACCTGCCCGCTGGTGGTGTAGTTCTGTCGGGTCAGGTCCTGATCGAGCATCCGCTCGTAGGTGCCCAGGTCCATGTCGGTCTCGAGCCCGTCGTCCAGGACGAACACCTCACCGTGGCGGTAGGGGTTCAGCGTCCCCGAGTCGATATTCAGGTACCCCTCCATCTTGATGGGCGCGACGCTTAGCCCCTTGTCTTTCATAAGCTTGGCCAGGCTTGAGGAGAAGATCCCCTTGCCCAGCCCGCTCATCACCGTGCCCAGCACGACGACATACTTGTGTCGGCCCTGCTTATAGCCCGGTGGGATGGGGTTAAAAAACTCGGACTCCTGCGTGGCGTGCCCGGCCTCAGCCAGCAGGTCCGCGGTATCTGGGGAACCGGGGGCGCTCTGAGAGGGGTCAACGTCGTCTTGGGCGTCTTTTTGGGGGGGCATCCCCGTTTGTACCATGCGCCACAACCGGATTCAAGCGCATCTGCAATGAATACCAATTCACGTGCTTGATCGGGCATCTTTCACAGATGAAACGCATGCAGTTTTACAGCGCATAGCAATTTAATTCGGGATGTTAGTCTCAAGTCGTGCGGATCAGTCCTATCGGGATCAGCACCAGCAGCACGAGCCCCTGCCACCAGAGCCCCGCCGACAGAAGCCAGCTTGCGTTAAAGACGATCAGCCAGCCGGTCGCCAGCCGGCCAAAACGTGAAGCCGTGCCGCGTCGAGCACGGGGCAGCAGCGTCGAGGGGCCGAGCATCAGCCAGGTCAGCAGGCTAAACCCCACCGCCGCGATCGTCGGCCCGATCCATACCGCGCCCAGCCCTTCGTGCAACACATCCTCGCCACGGACACGGATCAGCCCCAGCACGACCAGTATCCAGAACACCCAACCCACGCAGATGCCCCAGCCGCTGATCGGCGTGAGCCTGGGGCGCTTACCCGCCAGCCAGTAGCGCAGGGTCGCCGAGGTGATGACATGGGTCATCATTAAGAGGATTGGCCAGGCAAAGGCGAGGCGCGGATTGGGTATCACCGCGGTCACCCCGATCACCAGCCCCAGTGTGACCACCCCGACCGCCGGGACGAACCTGCCGGCGACGTTGTAGAACACGATCGCCCCGGCCGCGGCCAGTGCCAGCATGACGCTGGTCGTTCCAAACGCGACCGACGCCGCAATAGACGCCAACAACCCTGCCAACGCCAGCCCTAATGCCGCCCGTTGGCTGACCTGTCCCGAGGGGATCGGCCTGTCGGGTTCGAATACCCGGTCGTGCCGGGCGTCCAGCGCGTCGTTCAGGGCCATCATGAAGACCCCCAACCCCCCGGCGATCACGGCCGAATACCCCAGGGCCAGGACAGGCCCCATCGCGTCTAACGAGGCGTTTCGCCTGCTTGCCGGTTCGACATCAAACCCCAGAAACACCATCAGCCACAGCCCGCTGACCAGGGCCGGCAATACGTCCGGGCGGGTCAACGCCAGCAATCGAGTCAGCTTGTTGGGTTTGGTTTTCATGCACCCCCGACCCGTGATTGTACCGGCCGTCAGAGTCTTGCCCGTTCTGGTCCAAAGCCCTCAATCCGTCCGGCGGTCAAGAAACACAGACCACGAGGCCGATAACGGTGCAGGATGGACCGGCTCACGATACACTTTTCTACCATGCGGACCAAACCTCGCCCAAGCCACCGTCCCGTCAGCCCGTACCTAGCCGCAGCCCTGTGCTGCCTGGCGGGCCTGCTCTCAGGGTGCACCGGCCCGAACAGCGGCGGGGATATCTTTGCGGACATGATCGAACCGTTGATCCCGCCCTCGCCATCCCAGGTCGCCCGGGAGGCGTTCAACGTCTACGACGCCGACCTCCGCCGCCGCAGCATCGCGATGCTTTCGTCCGCGCACTTCGGCCATGAAGAGCCTTACGTCCGGATGTACCGCCTGCTGATCGACGACGAGGACCCGACCGTCCGGGCGGCGTGTGCCCATGCGCTGGGGCTCCACGGCACCACGCAGGACGCCCCGACTCTGATCGCCTTGCTGAAGGACGATACCGGGTTCGTGCGTTGGGAGGCGGCCAAGGCGTTGCAGAAGATCCATTACGAAGACGCGGCCGGCCCGCTGATGCAGGCGTTGGCGGACGATGAAGACTCGGACGTGCGCCTGGCCTCGGCTGCGGCGCTGGGGCAGTACCCGACGCGCCCGGTATTCAACGCACTGATCGGCGCGCTATCCGATCACAACTTCGGGGTCGTCCAGACCGCGATGGTGTCCCTGTCGCAGCTGACCGGTCAAGACCTGGGCACCGACGGCGGCCAGTGGCTGGACTTCGCGGCCGAATACCCTGGCGGACTCTTTACCGCACAACGTCGGTACACCTACATGCCTTACCAGAAGCCCCCGGGCAAGTTCAGCAAGATCAAGTTCTGGGACAAGCCCAAGGCCGTCAACCCACAGCCTCCGGTCGGTCTGTGAGCGGCGATCCAAGCGAATCAGGCGTCTGACTTTACCCGCAATCAAGACCGCCACGTCTCAGCCCTCGTCCGCTCGCCTGGCCCACTCGGTTTCAAGCGGGGTCAGCTCGGACTGCACCTTCTCAC
>JAJDCV010000179.1 GCA_029260675.1 Phycisphaeraceae bacterium | reverse complement strand
ACGTTGATCCCCGCCAGAGCGCACCGTTCGCGGAAGTCATAAAAGTCGTGGTTGTCGAAAAACAGTTGCGTGCAGATGTAGTCCGCGCCGGCGTCGACCTTCTGCTTGAGGTAATCCATCTCGATCAGCCGGTTGGGTGTGCCGGGATGGCCCTCCGGGAAGCCGGCGACGCCGATGCCGAACCCACGGGGATCGGGGTGGACGCCGCTGTCGTTGAATGTCTTGATAAACCGGACCAGGTCCGCGGCCTGCTGGAAGGCGTCGTTGGCCTTGTCGTACCCCTTGATCCCAAGCGGGGGGTCGCCGCCCAGCGCCAGGATGTTGCTGATCCCGTGCCCGGCGTAGCGCTCCAGGATCGCCTGGATGTCGGCCCGCTGGTGGCAGACGCAGGTCAGGTGCGGGATCGTCGTGACGTGCAGTTCCTTGCGGGCACGCACCACCAGGTCGTGGGTCAGGTCACGGGTCGAGCCCCCGGCCCCGTAGGTCACCGACACGAACGACGGCTTAAGCGGCTCCAATTCCCTAATTGCGTGGTACAGCCGCTCTGAAGACTCCGGTGTCTTCGGCGGGAAGAACTCGAACGAGAACGTCGGGGTGCTTGCCTGAAATATGTCCGTGATATGCATTGTTGACTATCCTAGCATCCACCCCTTGCGGGTACACCCCGAGGACACTTGCCCGCCTGCAGGAGGAAAGACGTGCCTGGTTTAGCCGTCGCGGCCACGCGGCGTCCCCGAGCCCCCATCGGTATGGCCGCTGGGACTAAATAAACAAGCTCGGCAAGCACGTCACGCCGGTCCACTTGTATAAACTACCCTCGAAACATGAACGACACCCCTCCCCCCCACATCGACCTGATCGTGCCCGCGCGCAACGAGGAATCGAACATCGTCCCCATGCTCGATGCGCTGCCCAAGGGGTTCTTCCGGCACATCATCGTCGCGGACAACGGGTCAACCGACCGGACGGCTGACCTGGCCAAATCGCACGGCGCGACCGTCATCCACGAACCCCAGCCCGGCTACGGCGCAGCCTGCCAGGCGGGGCTGACCTGGATACGTGGCCTGGGCGATGGCCAGGCACCCGACGCGGTGGCGTTCCTGGATGCCGACCTGGCCGACGACCCCGCCGAGCTGCCCCGGCTGTGTGAACCCATTACCTCGGGCCGAGCCGACATGACCATCGGGACACGGATCAACCTGGCCCAACCCGGGGCCCTGGACCCCCACCAGAAATTCGGAAACTGGCTGGCGTGCAAGTTGATCGCTGTGGCAACGGGCAAACGCTTTAAAGACCTCGGCCCGATGCGCGCCCTGAGTTGGCCAGCGGTCGAGGCGCTTAACATGCAGGACCGGACCTGGGGCTGGACCGTCGAGATGCAGTTCAAAGCCGCCCGGCAAAAACTGCGCGTCGTCGAGATGGACGTCCCCTACCGCAAACGCCGCTCCGGCAAATCCAAGATCTCCGGCTCACTGATCGGCAGCGCCAGGGCCGGAACGAAGATCATCTCCACCATCTTCAGCCTCTGGTGGGCCGAGAGATCCGTCCGGTAACCCCGCAAGCACACATAGCGATCACAATAAACATCAGCCCACCCATGTAATCGGCGCACAAGTATCTGCGGTGCCGAGCATGGAGGCGGGACAAGCGGGGGTGGGCGGGTGCGGAATCCGGGGGTGTGAAATCCGGAGGTGTGAAATCCGGGGGTGTGAAATCCGGGGGTGCGGGGTGATGTGCAAGCCGACGTACAGACGAGAGGACATGCACTTGCGGGGGGAGTTGGGCTTGTGTAGCACCCCCATACAGATCATGCGCCCCCCGTTTTGACCTCACGAGTGGTTGTCGCGTAATCGCCCGACAGTCCCACGTCCTGTATACACCCCTTGATGATTCCAGGAAGGAAATTTAGCCACCACTCACATAAGATCATATTTAACTTAAATATTTCATGTGCCTGTGAGATCAAAATGGATTTAAAATCAATTATAAATTATATTTGTATTTTTTGATTCAATCATAAAGGACGCCGTGGGGCGTCCCTGGTTGGTCGGTTTAGCGGGTCGGTTTAGCGCGACAGTTTAAAATGTCGGCCTAGGGTTGATCTGATTGCCCGCCTGATATTCAAACATAGGAACCCACAGGGTTTACACTTCCTGCGCTTCCAGCAGCGCCACCGATTGACGGCCCGCCAGGCCGGCGTCGATCTCGTGCCAGTGCGCGATGGTGGTCTCGCCACGCTTCCAGCACAGCAGGACGTCCCGGCCGTCGTGGTTCGCGGGGAAGTCGACCAGGCCCAGCTCGAAGTCCTTGAGTTCCACGCCCACGGCATGAAGCTCGTCGACCAGCTCGCTTAGCCGATCCATCGTCACCTCGTACGCCTTCTCGGCGTCCGGGTCCGGGCCGCCGGGCTTGTCGGCACCACGCCGCAGTTCGATGATCCGCCCATAGACCACCGAGATATCTTCAACCACGCGCGAAACATAAGGCAACGCGCTGTTGGCCTGAGCCACCGTGAAGTATTTCTTGTCAGGGTCCAGGGTCAGCGGCGTCGTGATGGATGCGTTTTCAGTCGGCATGATGTTTCCCGTCTGGTATGAATGAATCCTTCGGCAAAACCGGCCTGTCAAGCATCCGCGAGCCGGTTAAACAGCCCGCTTAAGCCAATCGCGGGGTCCGGCGTCCTCCGTGTGGTGGCTCAACCACTCCGTCCACACGGGGTCGCGACGCCTTCCCGCCAACCAACTATCGGCGCAAACCACAGGCTGTATTCAAAAACCGCCCGCGCACAGTCTGAAGTTTGGAGGTTCGATAATCTTTGTGCCGGCGCACTTAAATCGACGGGTACGATCATTACAATCAGGCAAAATCCGGCAAAGGCTTGCCCCTGAACCGGAAATAAAATTGCCTCGCGTCCAGCACCAGGCTGAACAGCAGCGGGACCACGATCAGCGTGAACAGCGTCGAAACGATCAGCCCGCCGACCACCACGCTGCCCAGGCCCTTATAGAGTTCGCTGCCCGAGCCCGGCATCAGCACCAGCGGCAGCATCCCGCAGACGCTGGTGGCGGTCGTCATAAAGATAGGCCGGATGCGAGTACGGACCGACTCGCGGATCGCCTCGCGCGGCGGCATCGCCCCGGTCGTATCGCCCTCGCCTTCACCCACACCCCTCATGAAGTTCAATGCCTGGTGGACAATCAGGATCGCGTTGTTCACCACGATCCCGATCAGGATCACAAAGCCCAGCATCGTCAAAGTGTCCAGCTGCTGAGAGGGGTCCAAAGCATGCACCACCGCCAAACCCATAAACCCCCCGATCGTGGCTAGCGGCACGCTGAACATGATGACCATGGGGTACAGGAAACTCTCAAACAACGACGCCATGAGCAGGAACGTCACCAGCAGCGCCAGGAACATCCGGCTGGTCAGCAGGCCATACAGGCTGTCGGTGGACCAGCCGTGCCACTGCCCCAAGAGGGCGCGGCGGACCTGGATGAGTTTGTCGGCCGTGCCCGCGAGGGTCACCGAACCCTGTTCAGACAGTTGGCCGTCTTGCTTCATCCGGTCGATCGTCGCCTGGACCTCCCGGGTCATCTGCTCCAGTGGCATCCCTTCGGGGGCGCTCAGCGATAGCTTGACCGCACGCTGGTAGTCGATCCGCAGGATCTGCTGTGGCGACTGGGCCGGCACGATGTCCGCGACGTGAGACAGCGGGACGATCCCCGGCTCCCCGTCACGGTCGTAGTAAGCGATCGGCACCATCTCCAGGGTGTCCGGGTCAAGCGGCAGGTCCGGGTGCCGGATCAGCAGCAGGTCGACGTTGTCGCCGTCCATGCGGTAATCGCCGATGGTCACGCCATCGACCAGCCCCTGAACCGCCATCCCCAGCGCCCCGGCCTGGATGCCCAACGCGCTGGCCTTGACGAAATCGACCCGGATCTGCTCCTCCCGGCCGGGCTTGTCGAAGTTGGCGGGGTTCGGGCTGACCCGGTAGCTGCCCGCAAACGCGTCCTGAAGCGATGTCGCATCCTGCCGGATCAATTCAAGGTCTTGACCGACAACTTCGATGTCGATCGAATTGCCCCCGAGCATGTCGTGACTGAATAGCCCCTGCTGAAACGCAAACCCAAACGACGCGGGGACGCCCGATCCGGCCCACTGCAACAGCCCCCCCAACGGCTTGACGTTCTGATCATCCACACTCATCGCGCCGTAGAACACAGACCCGAACGACACGAAGAAGAAATTCTCGATCGGCGGGATGTCCGCAACCGGGCCCATGAACGGGTCGATCACGGGGGGCAGGTCGGGATTTGCTTGCAGGTCGGCCTGCGTGTTCGCCTCCCAGTAGGGCTTGAGCCTGCCCTCCATGTGGTCGCCGATCTTGCTGTTCTGATTGAGGTTGTACCCCGGCGGGGTCAGCATGAACCCGAACACCAGGTTCCGGTTCCCCGCCGGCAGGTAGCTGGTCGGCGGCATCAGAAGCCAGGCACCGCCCAGAGATAACACCGTCATCACCGCGACCACCGCGATGCGCTGAACCACACGCTCGGTGGTCGGCTCGGTCATCCGGTAGATCAGCCCGGCGTACCAACCGGTCACACCCCCGAGGATCTTTGTCAACCCGAAAAGCCCGCGGGCCCGCTCCTTGACCGAGCCGGCGTCCGGTTCGTCGTCGTGTTCCCTGAGAAACCGCGCCGACGCCGAGGGGATCACCGACACCGAAACGATTAATGACAACGTCACCGCGGCGCAGATCGCGATCGCGATGTCACGGAACAACTGCCCGGCCTCCTCCTGCATGAAGATCACCGGGACAAACACCGCCACCGTCGTCAAGGTTGACGCCAGGATCGCCCCCCAGACCTCCTTCGCCGCGTCGTAAGCCGCCGCCCTGACCGGCTTGCCCATCGACAGGTGCCGATCGATGTTTTCAAGCACCACGATCGCCGCGTCCACCACCATCCCCACCGCGAACGCCAGCCCCGCCAGGCTGATCACGTTCAGGTTACGCCCCGCCACCGTCATCACCACGAACGTCCCCACGATCGAGATCGGGATCGACATCGCCACCACCACCGTCGGCCGGACCGTCCGTAGGAACAGCAACAGCACCAGCCCCGCCAGCGTCCCGCCCAGCCAGAGGTTGTTTCTCACCAGCGAGATCGCCTGCTCGATGTATTCCGTCTCGTCGTAGACCTGCACCATCTTCAGCTTCGGGCCAAGCGTCGGGAGGATGTCGCGGTTCACGACCTCGATCCGCTTGTGCACCTCGGCCATCACGCTCATCACGTTCGAGCCCGCCTCGCGGAACACCGGCAACGCCAGGCCCGGCTCGCCCTTGGAACGCACGAACGCACGGCGTTTCTCAAGCGTCTCGACCACATCGCCAAGATCCTTAATCCGCACAGGACCCGATTCGGTATCCATCACCACCGTGTTCAGCACGTCTTCAACGTTGTCGTACTGACCGACCGTCCGTACGCGGATGTCCAGCCGACCCTCGGGCAGTTCACCGGCCGACACGTTGACGTTCTCACCCTGGATCGCGCCGACCAGCGTGTTAAACGTCACCCCGCGCTGGGCCAACTCACGCGGGTCGATCTGGATATGCACCTGACGCTCGCGTCCGCCGTAGACGTTTACCTGTGTCACGCCCTCGATCGTTTCCAGGTACGGCTTGACCCGATCCTCCACCTGATCGCCCAGGCTCTCCACATCGAACCCCGGCTCGTCGCTGGTGATGATCAGCCAGGCGATCGCCTTCTCACCCGACGTCTCACCCGAAGCAATCACCGGCTCGTCCACATCATCCGGATACGAAGGCACCTCCCGCAGCTTGTCTGAAACCTCCTGACGCGCGCGGTTCATGTCCGTGCCGACGTAAAACTCCAGCTCGATCTCACCGTTGCCCTGGTTCGCGGTCGCGGTCATCTTCCGCAGGTTGGTCACGCTCTTGAGCTTGTCCTCCTGCTCCTGAACGATCTCGGTCTCGACCTCCTCGGGGCTCCGCCCGACCCAACTCGTCGTCACCGTCAGCACCGGCTTATCAACGTTCGGCGTCAACTGGATCGGGATCGTCACCACCGACAGCAACCCAAACAGCAGCGTCAACAGCACGCCGACCGTGACCTTCACAGGGTTTTCAATGGCGAAGCGGATGGTATCCATGGATGAAAGCGTTGGGGTTGGAGTTGAGGGCTTGGGGTTGGGGTTCGAAGTTACGCTTCTTACGAAGCGATGCGACTTGTCGCGTCTGTCCGGTGATGAACCGCCCGCGTTTGGCTTGTTTATTCCGCCGCCTGCGCGCCCTCCGCGTAGATCAACGGCTGATCAGGTATAAGATTTTCGGCCCCCTCGATCACCACATCGGCGCCACCGACTATCGGCGTGTCTCCCAGACCCGGCATCGCTTCAACCGCCACACGATCGCCCTCCCCGAACAACACACGCACGTCGACCGAGACCGCGGTCGGCTTCGGGGGCCCGGCCTCATCGGCGCCGCCAGGCTCGCCGGCTCCCGCCTTTCCACCCGGCACACCGACCCAGACACGCTGCCCATCCGCCCCATACAACACCGCGTCGCGCGGGACCGTCAGGTAATCCGCCTCGGGCCCGACCGGCAGCCAGACCGTCACGCTCATCCCGGCTTTGAGTCGGCCGCCCCGGTCATCCAGCCTCACCTTCACAGGAAACGTCCGCGCCGAATTGCCACCGTCAGGATTGATCGCGGCGATCTCGCCCCGCACCGCAAGACCCAACGGCTCGATCACGACCTCCGCGCTGTCACCGATCTTGACGTGATCAATCACGTGCTCGGGGACGTCGGCCACCGCGTCGACCCGGCCCTGTGAGATCACCTCCACGATCGGGTCACCCGGAGCGACCCACTGACCGACCTCGGTGACCTTCCGCGTCACGAACCCGTCAAACGGCGCGAGCACCACAAGACGGTCAACCTCTTTCTGCACCCGGTCGCGCTCCGCGATCGCGGCGCTTAACGTCGCACGGTCCGAGGCGACCTGCGCCCGCTTGTCATCGACTTCCTTGGGCTTGGCCGACTGAGCCTCGCGTAGCTGTTCGAGATATTTAAAGTCCAGCTCGGACTGATCCAGCGTGGCCTGCGCCGCGGCGACCTGCGCCTGCGTCCGCGCCAGATCCAACGCCGCCCACACACCATCGATCCGAGCAAGCACCGTCTCCCCGCCGACCACCGGGTCGCCCTCTTGCACCGGCACATCCAGCACCTTCCCCTCGACCTCCGCCGCGACGGTGGCCATGCGGACCTCGCGCAGCCGACCGACCACGGCGACCCGCTGCCTCAGTGTCTTCATCTGCGCCTCGGCCACACGCACCGTCGCCGGCCGTGGCCCCATCGGCCCACCCCCTGGCGGGCCCCCGCCGTGGTCACCCACCGGCGCACCGCCGGCACCGGACATCTGCGTCCATAAAACCGCCACCAGTACCCCCGCGAGGAAGGCCATCACGGACACGATAATCGGGGTGTGAGAGCGGTGAACAGCCATGGGTCTAACCAAAATACGGCCTGGGGTTGCGATCTCGTACACTGTACGATAGATTGGCAAGTGTAGGCCACCCCGGGCCGCCGGTCAAACCGCCGTGTCGGACACCTCAGCCAAGGCCCAACCGGTTTTCTAAATCCCGCCATACCCATGACCCACGTGCCCCAAACAACACGACCCACCGCCAGGCGATGGCACCGAGCCGACCACGATCAGCGCCGTGAACTGATCACAAAGACCGCGCTGAAGCTGTTGCAAACCAAGGGGCTCTTGGCCGTCACGATGCGCGCCGTCGCCAGCAAGCTGGGGGTCGGGGCGATGACCCTCTACACCTACATCGAAGATCAGCACGGCCTGCACCGCGAGATGGTCCGCCGGGGTTTCGAGATGCTCAACCTCGGCTGCGCTGAGAACTCCACGCTGGGTACCGACGAGGGCTGGCGCGGCGGGTCCCGGGCTTACCTGCGCTTTGCGATGGAAAACCCCAACCTCTACAAGCTGATGTTCGATCACTTCATGTCCGACGACGACAAGGACCTGCTGCACGGCGGGTTCCAACACCTGTTCGACAAGGTCAAGGGCCGGCTCTCCTGCGAAGGTTACGAGGGCGACAACCTCGACCGCGAAAGCCGGGCCCGTGCCGGGCGGTTCTGGATCGCCCTTCACGGGCTGGCCACTCTCGCCATCGCCGGCAGGCTGGCCGTCCTCGAGGGCGGGCTCGACGACTTGCTCGACGACCTGCTGGACCACGTCGCGCCGGACCAGGCATGAAAAACCCCGCGGAGCACACTCCACGGGGTCGGTTTGTTTACCGCGTGTCGGTCAACACGTCATAACGGCTTGCGTGTGTAAGTGATCTCAAGGCATTTAAAGTCCAGGTCGCCCAACGGCTTGTACGCCTGCATCAACGCCTCGTCCTCATTGATCTGCGTGAAGACCACGCGCATCGCGGTGGGTTGGCCGGTCATCGGGTCATCGAACTCGCTGATCATGACCAGCGCGCCGGTGCTCTCGTCGATCTGACCGGTCGATTCGGTCATCGTGGTGGACATGGTATCGGCCCATAAACCGATGTACTGCTGCTTGATGTTGTCGTAGCCGGTGAGCCCAAAGCCCTGGAAAATCTGAGGCTCCTCACCCATCTGCATGACGCTCTGGAAGTCCTCCTGAATGAACCGGCCGCCCAGGATCCACTTGATCTCGCTGGTCCCCTGGTTGACCTGAGGGGGCGTCCCGGGGGCCATCCAGAACTGAACGTTCACGTCCCACTGACCGACGAATCCATCGAGTTTGCCGTGGTGTTCACCGGGCTGGGTGTTGGCCAACCACTGCGCCATCGCATCAGGCGAGTGGGCTTCGGCATACTCGGTGTGCTCTGCATGTTCAGCTTGATCCGCGTGCTCACCCGACTCTTCATGGGCAACTTCGACACCCAACTCATCACCGATACCCTCAACCGTCTCGACGGCCTCCTCAACCGATTCGGCCGCCTCGTCCACGGTCTGCACCGCGGTGTCGACCGAATCGCCCACCGCCTCTTCGGCGGCTTCAACCGCTACGGCCGTCGCTTCAGCCGGCGCTTCCGCAGCCGCGTCTTCGGTGCCAGCCAACGCCGACATCGACAGACACGCCGCCGTCACCGCGAGTGAACCCATCATCATGTAGTGCTTCTTCATTCCCTGACCTTTCAATAAAATGTTTATCCCATCAGACAACACGCCACAAAGGCGGTCACCTTGTTACTCCGCAGTCGTTATCTAATTTCTAAATACACCCTGAAAACCAGTCACCCTCTAAGATTCCCCCGACTCGTCGGCCTGCTCCCTCGCCGGCTCCGAAAAAATCAGTCGGCATACTCCCAGACGTCCACCGTCAGTCGCTGGGCTCCCCACTGCAGGGCGATCTCGTGGGTCGGGTACAACAGGTCCAGCCGATGCCCCTTGATCTTGCCGCCGCGGTCGAGGACCGGGACCGGCCTACCGCCGTTGTACCCGGGGATACTCACCAGCGTGCCGAAGGGCAGGACCTTCGTGTCCGCGGCGACGAGTTTCATACCGTTGGTCCACACGCTGTACCCGCTGGCGGTGAACCCGTCGGCCCACTTGCCACAGGACCGCGCGTCCGGGCTGTAGGCCGTGGTCAGCATGGTCATCTGCCGGACTCGTCGGATCGGCCGGCCGGCAAACAGGTGACGCTCTTCCGCTGCCTCGGCAACGGCAGACACATCGCTGTCAACGTTCATCTTCACGTCATACGGTTGGCCCGCCGAGGCCCCGGCATCCGCCGGGTTTATCGTGGACGGATCCACCGCATGCACGTTCATCAGGGTCAGCCCGTTGGGGTTGGCCTCAGCCACGCTCCCGGTGCCCGGCTTATGCATCGCCAGCAGCGACATCGCCAAGACCAGCAACGCAAATACACCCACCTCGCCTAAGCTCAGCGGTCGACGGCGTCGGGTGTGGTGGCGAGTGCGATGCATAGGTGCCCTGAACGATTTCTTCCTGATCTACCTGGCGAATCCGGTGTTGCACCGGTCACTGCCAGACGGTCGGCTCGGGTCGATCGATTTTAGAGGGGTATATGCTACCGGCCCCAAGGCCCGGTAACAAAGTTAAAATGGGTCCTTTTTTGAAGTAATCCGACCGATCCACCCGATGGCGGTTGGTTACCTCTTACCACTGGCCGACTTAGCAACCGGTTTGCCGGTGCCTCGGCCGGCTTTTCTCGGGTCGCTGCCAGGTTGATCCGGCTTGGCGGCCTTCACTCTCGGTCGGGATAACCACAGCAGACGATCCGCGGCATGCCAGACGCCCTTCCCGGCGGACTGGTACATCGGCCTGACCTCCACAAACAAGGCCCCGTCATCGCTGACAATATCCTTGACCTTGCCCGTCGTCCCGCCGCCGACCGTTGTGACCGTGTCGCCACGCAGCAGGGATCGGCCGTTGAGGTCCGGGGCATCGTCGATCTTGAGCATAAGCGGAAACTCCGTGTGCAATAGGCAGGATTCAATACTAGGCGCGCCGCACACGGATTTCTACCGGTGTGATTAAGAAAATGACCCACTTACAGCCATCTGACAGCGTTATAATCACCTGTGAGGTGGTGTCTATCCGCACCTTATAAATGAGGGGCAGCATGCCCGACGAAAGCGAATTCAAAGCCCGTTGGTGGCACACGCACCCGCAGACCGGCAAGGTCGTCTGCACCCTCTGCCCGCGCCAATGCCAGATACCCCACGGGCAGCGCGGCTTCTGCTTTGTCCGCGCCAACCACGGCGGCGAGCTGGTCCTCACGACCTACGGCCGAAGCAGCGGGTTCTGTATCGACCCGATCGAGAAAAAACCCTTGGCACACTTCCTGCCAGGCACCGCGATCCTGTCCTTGGGGACCGCCGGCTGCAACCTCGGCTGCAAGTTCTGCCAGAACTGGGACATCTCAAAGAGCCGGGAGATGGACACCCTCGCCTCGCACGCCGGGCCGCAGCAGATCGTCGACGCCGCAAAACATTCGGGCTGCCGCAGCATCGCGTTCACCTACAACGACCCGGTGATCTGGGCGGAGTACGCCATCGACATCGCCGAAGCCGCCCGACACCAGGGGATCAAAACCGTCGCCGTCACCGCCGGGTACATCAGCCCCGACGCACGGGCCGAGTTCTTCGGCTGCCTCGACGCCGCCAACGTCGACCTCAAAGCCTTCAGCGAAAACTTCTACCGAAAGCTCACTCAGACACGCCTGCAACCCGTGCTCGACACACTCGTCTACCTCAAGCACGAAACCGACGTCTGGTTCGAGATCACCACACTCGTCATCCCAGGCGAAAACGATTCGCCCGACGAGCTGCGCGCGATGTGTGATTGGATCGTCGATAACCTCGGGCCCGACGTGCCCGTGCACTTCACCGCGTTCCACCCGGACTTCAAGATGAAGAGCACCCCCCGGACACCCCACGAAACGCTCATCCGCGCAAGACAGACCGCGATGGATGCAGGCATCCGGTTCGCCTACGTCGGCAACGTCCACGACATCCAAAACGAGAGCACCCGCTGCCCGGGTTGTGGTGAGTTGCTGATCGAGCGGGACTGGTACAACCTCAAACAATACCGGCTGGACGCCGGCCGATGCCCGGGCTGTGGGTATGTCATCCCGGGGCTGTTCGAGGCCCAACCGGGCACCTGGGGCCGCAAGCGGGTCCCCCTGAGCCTGGGCCGATAAAACCGCCCTTACAGATCGCAGGCCGGCCCTGAATCGGGTAAATTTTACCTGGTTTGGCTTGTAATCCCAGGAATCCCGGCCATGCTTCACTATTGGGCCAGTGCCCCTGTCTCATAGGAAGAAGCGGCAATAACCCCGGGGCAGGGGATGGGCTGAGGGCGCAGGGGAGCGGTACCCACGGTTCAGCAGAAGCGATGATGTTCAAGCGTTTCCAGTTCAACAAAACGCGACGCGCGCCCGATACCTTCCGATCGGCGCGGTTGGAAACACTGGAGCCCAGGTGGCTGCTCTCCGGTTCGCTGTCCGCCGAGTTCGTCTGGATCGACAACACCGCCACGCTCTCAGGACATACCACCGCCGACCTGCAGGTCACCACCGACACCGACTGGACCGGCGCCGCCCTGCTGCTGGAACTGACCCAGGGCTCGATCTACCAGGACCCGTTGGGGACACACACACCACCCAACCCCGCATTCTTCGATCAATTCCCCACACTTGAATTCGACACCTACGTCGCCGCCAACGGCAACACCGCTATGACACCAGGTGGTGCCGGCGACGTCGGTGGGGATGCCTTCCAATTCGACACCACAGAACTGGATGTCAGTTGGATCGACGTCGCCACCGATGACATCGGCACAATCAACCTCGGTCGGGTCACCCTCTCAGACGACGCCATCGGTACATGGTCACTGAAACTCATCAACGCCGCGGCTGATGTCTTCTTCGCGTTTGATGTCACGTTCGCCGACGGCCAACTCGCATCACCCCCGCCCCCTCCACCGCCCCCACCTCCGCCACCGCCACCAACCGGCGCGGTAGA
>JAJDCV010000178.1 GCA_029260675.1 Phycisphaeraceae bacterium | reverse complement strand
CCATACAAGCAGGTACTTGGACGGGTCAGTTCCGGCTTAAGACTGCAGGCAAATCGTGGCGGTGCGCTGTCGGATGCTTTGGGCGCGTTGCATCGGGGATCCACACCCGCCCGGCGTCAAGACGTCATTATGAGAGCTAAGGCGTTTGAAGATACGAGGGCGCCGTTCAACGCGGAATTACTGGCCGGCCTGGATATCCCCCTGTCAGAATCGTTCCGTGAGGACGGTGCCGAGTTGCCTGGCGGGTTGGCGCAACTTCCGATGGGGGGGCCCGCGGTCCCCGGCCCCCCCACCGCCGAGGGCCCGGGTGGTGTTGCTGTCAGTCGTCAGTCGCGTGCGTGGTATGAAGCCATCGAACCACAAAAGGATGACACACGCAGAGCGACCGAGTTGATCCAGGCAGACGCCGTCGACCCGGCCGGCCGAGGCGCGTACACCCCGCCGGGGGTTCCAATCGAGTACCGCGAGCAGGCCGAGGCTTATTTCAAGAGGCTCGCCGAAGATAGCAGGTAGAATGGGGGGCCTTAACGTGCCCGGAGGTCAAGTATGAGCACAAGCGAACCCACCCGTACCGTCAAAGCGCAGTGGTTTCTGGCGCTGACGATCTTCCTTGGACTTGGCTTGGTGGTCCAGGCCTCGGGAGACAACAGCGGTGATACGGTCCCCCGCTCCGGATCGGGCGATGACATGGAGGCCGAGGTCTACTGCGCGAACCTGATCTATGCCGAGGATAAAACATCCGTCTGCTTTTCAGATGATTTTCTCAGGGTGGCGCGCGAAGAGACGAACATCCAGGCCCACCCAGTATTTGAAGCGGTTCGGCTGGAGTCGGTCGAGTTGTTTGACTACCCCTTCGCGGTGATGAGCGGTGAGGGCGCGTTCGAGCTGACCGACGAGCAGCTTACGAATCTGAAAGATTACCTGGCCGGTGGCGGGTTTCTGCTGGCGTCGTCGGGGTGTAGTTCCGAGCATTGGAACACGAGCTTTAGCAGTGCGATACGGTCCCTGTTCCCCGACGCCGAAGCGGTGAAGCTGGAGGCCGATCACCCGGTTTTTCATACGGTGTATGAGGTCAGGCGTTCGCGTTACAAGTCCGGCGGGCCGAGGCTGCCGCACCTGGAGGCTATACAGATCGACGGGCGTGTTGTAATGATCTGGTCGCCCGACGGGCTGAACGACACCGACAACGCCGGGGGCGACTGCTGCTGCTGCGGGGGGAACGAGGCGAGGAGCGCCCGGAAGTTGAACGTGAACATCCTGGCGTATGCGTTGACGCATTGATACGCGTTGCGCGTTATTTTCGTGCCCCCCATCACGGGCCGATCCCCCGGCAGAGCCGGGGGCTGAGGGTAGAGCGGTAGACCTTAAAATTTGGCAGGCGCCTTATGGGCGGGCCCGGTTTGGGGCTTGGGTGAAGAGCCGACGCGCGGATCTGTGGTCCGCCGCTAAACGGCAAGCCCGCTCGCTGCGGATAAAATTGATCTGTTCAAAAGATGTGGGTTGACCGACGTGCGTGTTTGTTGGGGTGCGGATCACGTGGCGACCTGACGGACGTGCTTTGTTATAATGGTGCTGCATGTCCTTTGATGCGTAAGGAGCTTTGTGTGCCAACGATCCGGACACTCTCTGTCAGCGGTGACCCCTATAACCTTGGCCAGCAACACGGGCAGGCGTTTGCTAAAGAGATCGGCTCACTCACCGAGGAGCGGATGAGGCTGTGCGCGACCGATGACTGGGCCCGGGCGGGGGTGCACCACCACGTGATCCTCGACCTGGCGGAGCGTTGCATGCCCTACCACCGCCGGTTTGACGAGGCGTTGTGTGCCGAGTTGGAGGGGATCGCCGACGGCGCGGGGGTGCCGATCGTTGAGCTGTTGATCATGAACGGTTTCACGGACTTCGTGGACGTGCTGCATCAGCACGTGGTGGATGACCCGGGGGGATGCACGGCGGTGCTGACCGCGCCGGGGGAGTCGCCGGACGACCGGGGGTATCTTGCACAGACGTGGGACATGCATACCACAGCGACGCCTTACGTGATGATGCTGGACCTTCGGCCGAACATCGGGCCGGATGTGATGACGTTCACGCTCAACGGGTGCGTGGGGATGATCGGGATGAACGAGGTGGGGATCTCCGTGGGGATCAATAACCTCTACACAAGCGAGGGTAAGAAGGGGGTGACCTGGCCCTTTGTGGTGCGGAAGATGCTGGCGCAGACCGATCTAGACGCGGCGATGAATGTGCTGGAGTCGGCGGACCTGGCCGGGGCGCACAACTACCTGGTGATGGGTCCGGACGGGCGTGGATATAACGTGGAGGCGGTCCCGAGCCTGCGATCGGTGACGCCGTTGAAAGACACGATCGTACACACCAACCACTGCCAGGAGTCGGCGCTGGTGAGTCTTGAACGCAAGCGGACCGAGCCGGCGTGGAAAAGCACCGTGACACGACTGGACCAGGCCCGGGCGTTCCTGGGTAATCACACGGGGAAGATCGCCGTAGATACACTGATGGAGCTGACCCGGCTTCGAGAAGGTGACGGGTTCTCGGTCTGCCAGACACCGGTCGAGGGTTATGACGTCGAATCGTCGGGGGCCTGTGTGATGTCGCCGGCGACCCGGGAGGTGTGGGCGGTGTGGGGTTTGCCGTCCGAGAATGAGTACCAGCGCTTCACCCCCGGAGCCCGGCGAGCCGATACGGTAGGTACCTAGAGGTGCTTACTCATGACCCGACCCGACGCCAAAACGATTGATATCCAGACCGAACTGCCGGGCCCCAAGGCCAGGACAGTGCTGGCGCGCCGGGACGCGGCGGTGGTCCGCGGGCTGTACCGCTCCTGCCCGATCGTGGCGGAAAGCGCGCGGGGCGCGGCGGTGACGGACGTGGACGGGAACACGTTCATCGACCTGAACGCGGGGATCGGCGCGCTGAACTGCGGACACTGCCCGGAGACAGTGACGGCCGCGATCCACAAACAGGCGGACAAACTTTTGCACCTCTGCGCGATCGTCGGGACGTATGAGCCCTACGTCGAGCTGTGCGAGAAGCTCAACGGGTTGGCCCCGATCAAGGGTGAGACCAAGACGCTGCTGTGTAACACCGGTGTTGAGGCGGGAGAGAACGCGGTGAAGATCGCGCGGTATGCGACGGGTCGGCAGGCGATCATCGTGTTCGAGGGGGCGTTCCACGGGCGTTCGCTGCTTGGGATGACGATGACCAGCAAGTACGATTTGTATAAGCGCGGGTTTGGGCCGTTCGCGCCGGAGGTGTACCGCGTGCCGTTCCCTTACGCCTATCGGGAAAGGCCCGGGGGGATGAGTGACAAGGAATACGACGACTACGCGATCGGGTTATTCAAGAAAGCACTGGTGGCGCAGGTCGACGCGACCTCGGTCGCGGCGGTGATCATCGAACCGGTGCAGGGCGAGGGCGGGTTTATCACCGCGTCGGCGGGCTACCTGCGCAAGCTGCGTGCGCTGTGCGCCGAGCATGGGATCCTGTTTGCGGCCGACGAGGTGCAGTCGGGGTTCTGCCGGACGGGGAAGATGTTTGCGATTGAGCACAGCGGGGTCGAGCCGGACCTGCTGCTGACCGCCAAGTCGATCGGAAGCGGGATGCCGATCGCGGCGGTGACGGGCCGGGCCGAGATCATGGACGCGCCGCACGTCGGGGGGCTGGGCTCGACCTACGGCGGGAACCCGGTGGCGTGTGCGTCGGCGATCGCGTCGATCGACCTGATGCTCGAGCACGGCCTGGCCGGGCGGGCCGAGCAGATCGGCGCGGTGACGATGGATTATTTCCAGAAGTGGAAAGAGCATTACGCGGTGATCGGCGACGTGCGTGGGTGCGGTGCGATGTGCGCAATCGAGTTTGTCAACGACCGTGCGACCAAGGAGCCGAACAAGACCGCACCGGCGCGCGTGGTCGAGGAAGGCTACCAGCGTGGGCTGATCATGATCCGGGCGGGGCTGTATTCCAGTTGTGTCCGGACACTGGCCCCGCTGACGATCACGGACGAGCAGCTGCACGAGGCTATGATGGCCCTGGGCGAGGCGATCGAGGTCGCCGACCGCGAACACCACGCCGCGTGATCTGATGGCCGAGACGAACCCCATCACGATCCGGACGATGCAGCCCGAGGACTTCGCCGGGCTCGAACAACTTCAGCGCGACTGCTACCCGACGCTGGATAGCCGGGAGCTGATGCGGGTCGAGCATTTCGAGAGTCAATACAAGGTCTTCCCCGAGGGCCAGTTCGTGGCAACGGACAGCGGCCGGATCGTCGGGCAGGGGTCGGGGTTTTTCACCGACTTCGACCTGGATAATCCCAAACATACTTTCCTGGAAGTCTGCGCCGGGTTGTATTTCACAAAACATGATCCCGATGGTGATTACTACTACGGAGCGGATATCAGCGTCCACCCCGACTCGCGCGGCAAAGGGATCGGTCGGTTGCTGTACGAAGCTCGGCAGGACCTGGCGGTGCGGCACAACCGCAAGGGCATCGTCGCCGGGGGTTTGATCCCGGGTTATTCCGAGCACAAGAACACGCTGACGCCCAAGCAGTACGTCGACAAGGTCGTTTCCGGGGAGCTGTTCGACGGGACGCTGAGCTTTCAACTCAAGAACGGGTTTGTGGTCCGCGGGCTGATCCAAGACTATCTTGAGGACGCGGCGAGCGACAACTGGGCGACGCTGATCGAGTGGTTGAACCCGGGATATGAACTTGGATAAGATTGAACCACAGAGACACAGAGACACAGAGGCACAGAGGCACAGAGGCACAGAGAAGAAAAGGCATTAGACAGGAAGACAGGATGGACAAGATGGGATCAGTTTATACCTATGATCCTGTAAATCCTGTCATCCTGTCTACATTCTGAGCCTATAGGTTGTTCACGTTGCGCTCGCTGCGGGTTGCTGTTGGCTGAGGCAGTGCAATGCGCCGCGTCCGACGACGATCCATTCGGCGCGGATGGGGATGACGGCCATGCCGGGGGTGGCGTGGTCGATGATATGTAGTGCCTGGTCGTCGGTGTGTTGGCCGAAGATGGGGACGAAGACGGCACCGTTGCTTATCAGGAAGTTGGCGTAGCTGGCGGGGAGGTGGTAGGTGCCGCGTTCGATCTGCTTATTGGGTGGGAAGTCATACGTGATCGGGTCGGGGACGGGCAGCGGGACGATGTTCAGGGGTTGGCCGTCCTGATCGCGGGCGTCGGCGAGAATGTTCCAGTCTCTCTCGAGGATGTCGTGGTCGGGATGGTCTTTCGGTGCGCGGACGGCGAGGATGGTGTCGGGGGCGACGAAGCGTGCGATGTCGTCCATGTGGCCGTCGGTGTCGTCGCCTTCGAGTCCGCCCGCCATCCAGATGACGTGGGTGGTGCCGAGTGTTGCGTGCAGTTGTTGCTCGATCTGGTTGCGTGTGAGTTTGGGGTTACGGTTATCGTGCAGGAGGCAGGACTCGGTGGTGAGCAGCGTGCCCTTGCCGTTGACGCCGATGGACCCGCCTTCGAGGACCATGTCGTGACGCCAGAGCGCCGTCTTGAGGTGTGCGGCGATCTTGTGTGGGACGGAGTTGTCTTTGTCCCAGGGGTCGTACTTCCGTCCCCAAGCGTTGAAGCGGAAGCTGTGGCAGCCCAGCCCGCCGCGGTCGTCGACGACGAAGATCGGGCCGTAGTCGCGTATCCAGGAGTCGTTGGTCTTGATGCCCAGGCTCTGTGTGGTCTGGACCTTCACGAACGGGCTCATCTCTTGTATCCACGCCGCGTACTGCGCTTGAGCTTTGTCCAGACAGCCCGGCCAGGTGTCGGGGTTGTGCGGGGTGGTCAGCCAGATGCGTTCGTGGGGCTCCCACTCCGCGGGCATGCGGTAGCCCAACTCGGCGGTGGTGGGGAACTCGATGAAGATCCCGGACTCTTCGGAAGGGTTGTGCGGTTCGGCGGGCATGACGTGCGTGTCTGAATCGGGGTGATAGGCCTAAGATCGGACGATTATGCGGCGGGCTTGATCGCCTGGTTCTCAGGCCCCATCCAGCATGCGTTGGAGCAGGCCGGCGTAGGCGTCGATGCGGCGGTCGCGCAGGAAAGGCCAGCCGCGTCGGGTCTGCTCGATCAGGGACAGGTCGCAATCGGCGATCAGGACTTCCTGTTTGTCGGTCGATGCCTGCGCAATGATCTGGCCGCCGGGGTCGACGACGAAGGAGCTTCCCCAGAAGGTGAGGTCGCCTTCGGTGCCGACACGGTTGATGGCGGCGACGAAGACGCCGTTGGCGATGGCGTGTGAGCGCTGGATGATCTGCCATGACTCGCGTTGTCGTTGGTTTTCTTCGTCGGCCTCTTCCTTGTGCCAGCCGATGGCGGTGGGGTAGAAGAGCACCTGGGCGCCTTGCATGGCGGTCAGCCTTGCGGCCTCGGGGAACCACTGGTCCCAGCAGACAAGCATGCCGGTGGTGGCGTGGGCCATGTGCTGGACGGCGAAGCCGGTGGGGCCGGGGGAGCCATTGCCGCGAGCGTTACCGGGGTCGTCTACGGATGCTGCGCCAGAAGTAATTCCGGGGGCGGGGGCATCGCCGGGGGTGAAGTAGTATTTTTCGTAGAAGCGTGGGTCGTCGGGGATGTGCATCTTGCGGTATTGGCCGACGATCTGGCCGGAGGCGTCGATCATG
>JAJDCV010000177.1 GCA_029260675.1 Phycisphaeraceae bacterium | reverse complement strand
CTCTCCACACCGGCTTCGGGATTGAATCCGGCGTCACCATCGTAACAGTTGATCACTTGCGTAACGTCCGGCGCGAGACCCATAGCCCGGACAGGGTCATGACGGAAAGCGTCCCGGGCTCGGGGACGTTTGATTGACTCGGCGGCGGCGTCCCCGCGTTCCAATTCCCCAGCACCGTGTTCAGGTCATCGATCCCGACAAACCCATCCCCGTTCGTATCCGCCAGCGGATCGCCCGGCGGCACCGCCTGGTTCCAGTTACTCAACACGATATTCAGATCCCCGATCCCCACAAACCCGTCGCCATCCAGGTCACCGACCACACCCGGCGTCAGCCCGAGGATCAGCACCTCATACGGCGCCAACGAGTGCAATGAAGACAGCACCTCCGCCTGACCGCTGAACAGGTCGAACCACCCGCCTTGCCACTCGCCGGGCACCTCCACCTGGCTCGCCTGGTTGCGCGTGTTCACCAGCACCAGCACCTGGTCGCCATTCAGCTCTCGCAGCAACATCGCCACGTCCTCGCTGCTCTGATCGGTCAAAGTCCCGTCGCGCAGCGCCGGATGATCACCGCGAACCCCAAGCAGCTGCGCGTACCAGTCGGCCGTGGCCTGCCCGGTCGTCCAGTCCAGCGGCGACTTCGAGAAGAACGGCACGATCTGATCCCACCCGATCTCCTGCCCCGCATACACAAGCGGTGTCCCCCCGAAACCCACCGTCACCGCGTACGCCGCCAGCGACGCCTCCAGGCCCCCGAACAGCTGCACCGGCGTCGCGTCCCAGGCGCTCTCATCATGGTTCGTCGTAAACCTCAGGATGCTCTTGTCCGCAGGCACGTTCGCGAACGCCGTGGTGTGCGCCGCGCCCAATTCGGTCGCCGAGTTCGAGTTGATAAAGACCGACTTCACCGTGTTGTAAAAGTTCCACCCATAGGTCAGGTCAAACCCCGCCGCGTAGTGATCGCTCCGTGAGCCCTCGGCCAACATCAGCAACGGCCGGGCCGTGCTGCCGCGAACCGCGGCAATCGCTGGTTGCCAGAAGTCAAACGGCACACCGTCCGCCACGTCTGTCCGGTACCCGTCGATCCCCACGTCCGAGACCCAGTACTGCATCTCGCTGATCATCGCCGAGCGCATCGCCTGGTTGTTGTAGTTCAGGTCCGCGACGTCGGTCCAGTTCGTCCCCGGCGGGTGGATGATCTGACCCTGCCCGTCCTGCGTGTACCAGTCCGGGTGCGCGGTGATCCACGGGTGGTCCCACGCCGTGTGGTTCGCCACCCAGTCCATCAGCACAAACATCCCACGCTGGTGCGCCGCATCAACCAGCATGGTCAGGTCCGCAAGCTGCCCGTACTCGCTGCTCACCGCACCGTAGTCCCGCACCGAGTATGGCGACCCCAACTCGCCCTTCATATTGATCTGCCCGATCGGGTGGATCGGCATCAGCCAAAGCGTGTTCGCGCCCAGCGCCTGGATATCATCGAGACGTGCAGTGACCCCCGCCAGATCCCCCGCCTGGCTGAACGAACGCAGGTTCACCTCGTACATCACCACGTCTTTCGGCGCAGGCACAGCATGCGTCTGCGCCGTTAAAAGACAGGTCACCAGCACCGGCAAAGCTAAGTAATTCAGCATCCTCACGACACGATTATACCACCGCGTCGTCTTAACCCATCTTAACGCTCTCGGAGCCTGACCCGTCCCCAGGCCATTCATGACGCTACGTGAATCAACAACGGCCGAAGTATAAGCGCCGCGGTCCTGCCCCGGGAGGTGGATTGATGAGAATTGATGACGTCGAGTCCGCGCTAATGCCCGCCGTTACCTGTCAGCACGTTCAACAGATCCGACATGCTCGTCGTCGCGAACGTGGTCGCCGAGTCGCTCACCGCATACGGGATCATCAACAGGTCGCCGTTAAGCAACGCCCCGCAGGTGTAGACAACATTCGGCACATACCCCTCACGCTCGTCGTGCTCCGGGACGATCAGCGGGTTCTTCAGGTGCCCGATCACCTTCGACGGGTCGTCCAGATCCAACAATGACGCGCCGATGCAGTACTGCCGCATCGGCCCGACCCCGTGGGTCAGCAGCAGCCAGCCGGCGTCCGTCTCGATCGGCGGGCCGCAGTTGCCGATCTGCACGAACTCCCACGGATACCGCGGAGCCTGCAGCTTGACCGCCTCGTTCCAGAAGTGTGTGTTGTCCGACCGCATCAGGAACATGTTCTCGCCGTCCAGCCGGGAGATCATGTGGTACAGCCCATCAACCTTCCGGGGGAACAGGGCCATGCCTTTGTTCTGCACATACTTCCCGTTGAGCGTGTGCACCTTGATGTCCGTGAAGTCCTCGGTCTCCAGTAGCTGCGGCAGGATCCGAAAACCGTTGTAAGCCGTGTACGTCCCGAAGTAGGTCACCGTCCCATCATCGTCAACGAACCGCGTCATCCGCAGGTCTTCGATCCCCTTGGACTCGTTCTCGCTGGTCGGGAAGATGACGATCTCGGTGGGATCGGCATCAGGCGGGACCAGCAGGTGGTAGTTGCTCCGCGCCAGCCACAACATGTTTTCGGAGGTCTCGCTGAAGGCCGCGGGGTTGTTCGGCCGATCACGCAGCTGCGCGACGGTGTGGTCCAGGTCCCGGTACGTGAAATACTCCGGCATGGCGTCCAGGATGTTCCGCGCCGTCTCGTTGTACGCCGCCATCTCGATCAGCTTGTAGAAAAACAGGTTCTTCTCATAAACCTGGTCCGTCCGCATCCGAAGCCGCGCGGCGTATTTGCTCGGGGGATCGAACGTGATCTCCCCCCGGGTATCGACCCTGCCCGTGCGGAAGACGATCGAGGAGACGTGCCCCTCGCCCGTGGCACGCAGGCTCATGATGAACCGCAGCTCGCCTTTGCTAAGCCCCTCCTGATCCGGGTGCGGCACGATCGACGGGTTAAATAACGCCGCCGACTCGATCGAGTACTCCATCGTGAAGTACGACCCGATCAGCAGCCGACGCTCGCGCGACAGGTCCTCGGGCCTCTCTAGGAGCGGCCTGACGAAATCGAAATGGTTCTCGAGGATGTCCTCGATCCGCCGGTGACGGTCCCCGAAGTCCTTAATCACCCGCTCAAGCAGCGACGTGACTTCGTTTTCAGATAGCTCAGCAACCCGCCGCAGCACCGTCATCACGCGCGTCTCATCCCCGACCTGGAAGAACCGCGTGATCACACGCCGATCATCCGAGATGAACCGGTCCGGGTGACGGGTGACGGTGAGTTTGGGGGTGGCTCTCGCTGGCATGGGTAGGGGACTTATCGGCCGACAACGCGCCGGGCTTGATACTCGCACTTCCGCCGTGGAACGTGTGGGTTAATCTCTCTTCATCTCATGGTCGTTGTGCATCGCCGTCGTGTATCGCGCCACCGGAAAACAAACTACAACTGAGGTTCGCCGAACAGCGACCGGCCGATCCGCAACACGTTCGCGCCTTCCTCGACCGCGACCTCCAGGTCACTGGACATCCCCATCGACAGCACGTTGCACTCCGACCCACCGATCTTCTCCTTACGGATATCCGAGAAGATGTCCGCCGTCCTCGCAAACGCCGGCCTAGCGTCCTCCGGGTTGTCCGTGTTCGGGCCCATCGTCATCAACCCACGCAGCTTCAGGTGCATCATCGTGTCGATCTGGTCCGCCAGGTGGATCACCGCCGGACCCGCCACGCCGCTCTTCGTCGGCTCGCCCGTCGTGTTCACCTGGATCAGGATGTCCACCACCGTATCCATCCGCGCCGCGTAGTTATGGATCTCCTCGGCCAGCCGCAGGCTGTCCACGCTGTGGATCAGACCCACCAGCGGGATAATCTGCTTGACCTTGTTCCGCTGAAGATGCCCGACCATGTGCCAGCGGACCTTCTCCGGCAGATCATCGACCGACGACTTGGGCGCCGCGCCCGCCAGCGTCTTCTTACGCCCCATGAACTCATCGAGCATCGCCACACGCTGACCCAACTGCTGCACCTTCGACTCACCCAGCTCCGCGTGACCCAGCTCGACCAGTGTCCGGATCTGGTCCGGGCTGGCGTACTTCGTCACCGCGATCATCTGTACATCACCCGCACGCCGCCCCGCCTTCGCCGCCGCCGCCTCGATGCGGTCCTGCACACGACGGTAGCTGTCCTTAAGTTGCGCCGGCCCGATCAGGCCTTCAGTAGTCATTTCAAAAGGTTAGGCCGTTTTTCCCCACCACGCAACATCCCCCCATACCCGCTCTACGACACGGCTTGTCACGCTCCTTAATCCCCGGCCCGCGTAACACGCCGCCCGCGGCTTAGCGCTGCCTCCAATCCAGGATCTCACATCACCCTTGGCCGATCACACTTCAGACTTGCCCCACCTATTTGCCCCCCGACACCCGCCGGTTCACCAGCAGCTTCACACCCACAAACACCACCACCGCCAGCAGGATCACCGCGATCGCGCCACGCTCGCCGTTTGCCACCCACTGACGAACCTGCTCCAGGTGGTTCGCAAAATAGTACGCCAACCCCAGAATCACCGGCACGCTGATCAACGCCGCACCCCCGTCATACAACAAAAACTTCCAGTAAGGCACTCTAAAGTTCCCCGCCGTGAAGATCGAAGGCGCACGCAACCCCGGCAAAAATCGCGCCGCGAATATGAACTTCCCCCCGTGCTCGTGCAGCAGCCGCTCCGTCTTCGCCAACCGTTTCTCCGTCAGGAATCGCCTCATCAACGGCAGCTTCGGAACGTGGTGCCCGTACCGCCGGCCTAACATAAACACCATCAGGTCCGCACCCACCACCGCCAGAAACGTCAGCGGAAATAGCACCCACGGATCCGCATACCCGTGCCCATCATGCCACGGGTAACAAAGATACCCCGCCAAAATCAGCGGGATGTCCTCCGGGATCGGCAACCCAAACCCACTTAACAGCAACAACCCCAGCACCACCACGTAAGGCATGTACGGCGCGTGCGTCCCAAGTTGTGTCAGCCAGTCAATCACAGCCCGACGATCCTAACGCCACAGCCCGCCTCTGTCTTTTTCACGCCCCGATCAATACAATCACCCCGTCAATCCCCGCTTGCGGCTTAGCGCTCCCGCCACCCACAAGAACCGCCGCGACTTGTCGCGCTTCCCCCAACCCTCCACCCATCCATTCCCCTCATAAGACGCCCACGGGTGCCCGCGCCCCGTGGGCTTCCGTGGGATATCCCCCAATGACCTCCCCCTCCCTTCCTCACATCATCAATCAAAAATCACAAATCAGACTCCCCCCGCACCCACGCCAACCCCGCCGCCTTATTACCCACACGCCCCTCCAACTGCTCATCGTATACCCCCTCCAACAACGCCCCGATCCTCGGCCCGGCCGGGACCCCCATCGCGATCAGATCATCTCCCGTCACAAAAGGCTCCGGCGAAACACCCTCCGCAATCAACGACGCCGCCTCCGCCTCCATCTGCTTCACCTCATCCCCACCCACCACGCGCAGCAACACCAACGCCTCCATCCACCCCGACGACGCCAGCAGACGCTTACGCTTCGCCACCCCCAGCCCACCCCAATCCCGCGCCCCCGGCAGCAACCCCATCAAACTCGCCACCCCATCACGATCCCCGTTACTCAGGCGCAACGCCTTACGCCACACACGCAACAACTCCTTTGAATGCGCCTCCGCAAACCCCCCCGAATCCTTTAATGACCCCGACGCCCCCGCACGATCCAGCATCCACGCCACCAACGCCACCGCATAACTCACCTCCTCACCTTCCCCCGGAAGCCCACGCTCTCCGAACGTG
>JAJDCV010000176.1 GCA_029260675.1 Phycisphaeraceae bacterium | reverse complement strand
GACACCGGTTCTCTGGACACCGCTCGCTGGACAGCCCTTAACCGCAAGGACAGCTTCAACAACGAGAAGCAGTACTACCACCCCAATCAGGTCGCTGTCACGGGTGACAATCTGGAACTCACGGCCATCGATGTGCCTCGTAGCGGAAAGGCCTATCAGTCTGGCCTCATTACCTCCAACAATTTGTACGGCATCGGCCGGTACGAAGCGCGGATCGATCTGCCAACCACGCAAGGGATGTGGCCGGCCTTCTGGCTGAATGCCAACAACGTGGCGTGGCCGCAGGGCGGTGAGATCGACATCATGGAGAACCGCGGCAGCCAGCCGAACCTTGTCAGCAGCGCCTACCACTGGCAGACGAATCCCGGCCCTTGCTGCGGCGACCATGAATTCGTCTTTGATGAGTACACCGCCAACGAAGGCGGTCAGCCGGTTGACTTCCACGCCGGCTTTCACACGTACGCCGTCGAATGGGAAGAGACGGAATTACGTTTCTACGTCGACGACAACCTTTATCACACAGTCACCGAAACAGCTGGCCGGCCGATCTTTGAAACGCCGAAGAATATCATCCTGAACCTGGCGGTCGGCGGTAATTTTGGCGGCGATCCGGATGGCACAACCGTGTTTCCACAGACGATGAAGGTTGACTATGTCCGCTACTGGCAGGCGTCCTCCGGTCCGATTGAAGGCGACGTCGACGGCGACGGATTCGTCGGGCTTACCGACCTGAACATCGTGCTGGGCGAATGGAACCAGATCAGTCAGGTAAGCGGGTCGCTGTTATCCGACTTCAGCAACTTCAACCTCACCGGTACCTATGCGCAGTGGGACAGCGGCACCTTCACGTCGGGCGCAACCGATTTCAGAGTCCAGGCCAATGACTTAGGCGGCGGCTGGAAAACGCTGTCAAGCCCCATCGATGCGACCGGTGAAACCGACCTGCGGGTCCAGTTGGACGTCAATCCCGGCAACGTGGCCGACGCCTTCAACATCGTGCTGATCGACGGCGACGGCACCGAGCGCGTGTACCGATTTGATGCCTTGTCGGCTGGGAACGACCAGACACTGACGATCGATCTGGCCAACTTCCTTCAGGACAACGCGCCGGGCGCTATCCCCGGCTTGGACCTGTCGAATATCACCGTCTTCCACACCCAGGGCACGTTCGGCAACGGTGACCCCGGGCTGGCGATGGACCTGACCTTCGACAACCTGTCCATCGGCACCGTCGCGGGCGCCCTGTTGCAAGGCGACATCGATGGCGACGGATTCGTCGGGATCACAGACCTGAACTTCATTTTGGGCAATTGGAACGCCGGCACACCACCGCCGACCGTCTCTGTCCCCGAGCCCGCGACGGTTATGGTCTCGGGGCTCGTCGGTGGGGTGTTGCTGATGCGCAGGCGCGTCTGACCCGGCACCTAGGCTAGAGCGGCGGGTACGCTATGAATCAAAACCCATCTGGTACCGCCTTGATCACCCGGATGATTCTGTGTGTCTGCCTGGTGGGGGTTTGCCTTGTCTGGGCCAGTCCCGACGCGGTGGCGCTGACCGGTCCCGGGTACGACGCGGCGATCGCGGGGGTCGATGCCTTCCTCGATCGCCAGATGGATCGGTTTGTGCCGGTCCCCAACGACTACCCCGCCCAGTTCCCCGACGCGCAGTTGATCCAGTCCTATGACGTCCCGGTGGCCAACCCGCTGTTCGGCACGATCTACCACCGCGCGGATATCTATGACACCGCACTGGCGGCGATCTACTACACACGCCGGGGCAATCTGGACCGGGCCCGGAGATTGTTAGACGGCATCCGGTTTGTCCAGGACATCGACCCGATCAAGTCCGCGACCAACCCGGCTATCGGTGACGGGCGGCTGCGCACCTCATATTGGGCCAACGACCTGCTTGCCCCGGACCGGGCGTCGCCTTCGATCGACACCCCCGACGCCGCGATCGGCAACGTCGCCTGGGCCGGGATCGCTTTGACGCACTACTACAACGCCACCGGGCAGCAGGCCTACCTCGACGCCGCCAAACGGGCCGCCGACTGGATCGACACCCATGCCCGGCAGAGCAACGCCGATGGTTTTGGCGGGTTCTCCCTTGGGCTGGACGGCACGAATGCCCCGATCCTCGGCTCGACCTTAATCCGAGCGACCGAGCACAACATCGACACCTACGCTCTGGCGATGAATCTGGCGGCTCTGGACGGCGACCCGAGGTGGTCAGCGATGGCCCAGCACGCACAACAGTTTGTGCGGGCGATGTTCAACAACCAGCCGGGTGAGGAAAAATACTGGACCGGCACGAAACCGGGCAGCGGTGGGCCGATCGAGACCAACTTCTTCCCGGTCCCGATGGACACTCAGGCCTGGGGTGCCTTGGCCGGGGTCGATACCGACGATCAGCACGGACGGGCCCTACGCGTGGTCAGCGACACACCCGCCAACGATCCAGCCGGCCTTGTCGTGATCGACGACCTCGGCGATGGGCGGACGTACCAAGGGGTCAGGTTCTCCACCGGTGGACAACACATCCAGGTTGAGAACACCGCGGGGTACGCCCTGGCTCTCGCCGCCGGGATCGACGGTGGCTGGCTGACGGAACAGCCCGGCGACGCCCCCGGCCGGTGGGGCGATGAACTCGCTGGACTGATCGATCATCTCAACGCGATACGCACCACCGCCGACGGCAGCGACCCCGCGGGGGTCGGCCTGGTCGCGACACCCTGGGCTGTAGGTGCGCCGACCGGATTCGGTTCGGACTACCCCAACCTCCGCCACGTCGCCAGCACAGTCTGGACGGGCCTGGCTCTGATCGCGTCACACCCCGACACCAACAAACGCGACCTCTTGGCGAACCCGCTGGCGGCGCTGATCCCAAGACTCGCCGGCGACCTCAACGGCGACGGGTTCGTCGGGATCGACGACCTGAACATCGTCCTGGGTAACTGGAACCAGTCCGTCACCGCAGGCGACCCGACGGCCGGCGACCCCAGCGGTGACGGGTTTGTCGGGATCGATGACCTCAACACCGTGCTGGGCGACTGGAACACCGGCGCACCGCCGAAGATCGAATTGCCCCCCAACCTCCCCGAGCCCGGCAGCCTGTCGCTGATTGGGCTTGGTGGTTTGATGGTATTGCGCCGTGGTCTGACCAAACCTTTCCGGGTGCTTGGTTGATTTAGTGAGATGGCAGGATGGATATGGAGCATCAGATATGGCACTCAAACGAAACGGATTCACCCTGATCGAGCTGCTGGTGGTGATCTCGATCATCGCACTGCTGGTGGGGATCCTCCTGCCTGCGCTGGGGGCCGCGCGGCGTGCCGCGCTGGACGTGCAGTGCAAGAGCCAGCTCCGCCAGTTCGGGATCGCGTTCACCGCCTACGCGACCGACTCTCGCGACCACCTGCCGCTGAACCGTGAGCCCGATTCCGATCCAGCGGGGGCGACCTGGCTGAGTCAGGCTCCTAACTTGTTTCTTAGGTACCGCAATGGCCCGCAGGAGGGGACCATCTTCCCCTACGTCGAGGAGTCGGATGAGCTCTATCGGTGCCCGGCTCTCGAGGAAGGCGTCTTCAGAAGCGGCGTAGGCAGCAACGGCCGATACGACTACTCCATGTTTGCGGCCTGGAACGCCGCCGACCTGAACCAGATACCCAACCAGTCGCGGATCTTTCTGGGCACCGAGGAAATCCAGATCATCACGCCCCTGTTGATGGAAGAGGACCCCAAGGAGTATATGAATGGTAACTTCCCCGATGCCTCCCACGGGGCCGACGATCGGGTGGGCAGCTGGCACAACGGCGACCAGGGCAACCTCGCCGCGGTCGACGGCAGCACCGCGTCGCTCACAGGTGTCACCGACGCTCAGGACAAATACCCCAAGGCCAAGACCTGGTTCGCGCAAGCTCCCAGCGGGAATATCCAGTCGATCGGCGATTCACGGCTTGTGCGGCCGGGCGACCGGGCTCGGACCATCAGCCGCAACACGCCCGACTTCATGCCCAACGAGTGGGGTGGGCTGTGAGTTTAAGTACGAGAAGGGAAGCTCTGATGAGAAAACATGAAAGAGCCATCGTAAAGAGACGAAACGGCTTCACCCTGATCGAGTTGCTGGTGGTCATCTCGATCATCGCGCTGCTGGTGGGGATCCTCCTGCCGGCACTGGGGGCGGCGCGGCAGTCGGCGCAGAATATGCTCTGTCAGTCCAACCTCAAGCAGATCGGGCTGGGGGTTTGGGCCTACAGCTACGACAACGAAGACTTGTTCCCCCCGTCCTGGAGCGGCGCGTCCGACTGGGGCGTGATCATCAACGCCTACCTCGCCCAGACCAGCAAGAGCACCTATGCCGCGGGAGGCCACGAGAATAATACCGAAGTATTGATCTGCCCCTCGGTTCTGGTCGAAGGCGGACGCATCCACTATGGCGGGACCCGGTTGACCATGCCCGTCACGACCATCCCTAAGACCCACCGTGACTATTTGGAGATGTATAACACCGGCTTCGCGGTCCGCACGTCCGAGGTCATGATGATCGGTGACGCGGCGCAGCAGATCAGCAGTAACGCTGACTTTCACGGCAACGCTTTTGCCGCCCTGGATTTCCTTGATGCCAACCGCGTCAACGACAAGAACGAATACTACGATGCCAGTTACAGCCAAAACGACAGAGTGATCCGCGACGGAGCCAGGTTCAGTACCGACCCGCGTTACATCGGGCCCACGCCCGGGCGGGGTAGCCTGCGTTACCGTCACCCCGGCAGCGACGGGTCGGTCAACCTGCTGTACATCGACGGGCACTCAGGCAACTCCAATCGGGGCGAGATCCTAGTGCGTAATGTACGCGCCGATCCGCCGCCGGGCTTGGTCCGCTGAAATCAACCTATACAGGAATCACTCGCTATGGCAGCCAACTTCAAATACTTCCCGTGGTGTCATGCCATCTTCGCCGCGCTGATTGTGTCAATGATCACACACGGCATCCATGCGCAGCAGCCCCAGAACCTCACGGGATGGGCACTGACCTTCAGCGACGAGTTCGACGGCCAGGCGGTTGACACCGAGAAGTGGGAGGTCCTCAACCTCAAGGACAGCCACAACGACGAGAAGCAGTACTACCTCCCGGAGCAGGCCTCGATCGTCGATGGCGTGCTGCGGCTCACGGCGACCCACGAAACGCACGACGGCAAAGACTACCGCTCCGCACGGCTGGAGAGCTGGTTCACCCAGGCTTATGGCCGGTTCGAGGCCCGCGCCAAGATCCCGACGACAAAAGGGCTCTGGCCTGCGCTCTGGCTGCTGCCCAGAAACGTAAGGTGGCCGCTCGGTGGCGAGATCGACATCATGGAGCACGGCGGGAGCAAGCCCCAGCAGGTGGTTCACGCATTCCACTACGCCGACGAGGCCGGCAAGCATGATTACGTGCATCACGCCTACACCACCGAGCAAGCTGACGGCGATCCCGTCCAGTTCCCCGATGAGTTCCATGTCTACTCTGTTATCTGGACACCTACGGAGATGGTGTTCTACGTCGATGGCGTGGAGAGCTACCGAGTGGACAAGCAACAGGTCCCCGTCCCGGATACGCCGATGTCCATCATCCTCAACTCGGCGGTAGGGGGGTGGTTCGACGGCGACCCGGATGAGACGACCGTGTTCCCCCAGCATTTCGACATCGACTACGTCCGCGTCTATCAGCGTGTTGATGGCCCCCGAAACAGCGGCCGGAACTCAGCCGGCGCAAAGCGACGCTAGCGCAAATGAGTGAATCGATAAACTTTACAATTGATTCCGATCAATCAGGGAAATTTGAGAATCCATCCATGCAACACCTGACCCGATCTGTATTCATCGCCGCACTTGCGGTTCTGACTTCTGTCATCCCAGCCAATGCGGAGAAGAAGACCTCAAATGAATTCTCACAACTCAGTACAAGCGGCACACTGATCGTCAATGAAGCGGGGGAAAAGGTTGCCTTGAAAGGCTGCAACACCGGCAACTGGCTGCTGCTTGAGATGTGGATGCTGACCATCGACCACGGACAGTTCCCCGACCAGTACCAGTTCGAAAAAAATCTGGAAGACCGTTTCGGTGTGGGAGAAAAAGACCGGTTGATGGAACTATATCGCGAGAGCTGGCTCACGCCACGCGACTTCGAGTTGATCCGTTCGTTTGGCTTCAATGTCATCCGGCTGCCTTTTAACTACCGTCTGCTTGAGGACGACGATAAGCCTTTCGAATTGAAGGCCGATGCGTTTAAGTGGCTGGATCGAGCGATCGAGATGGCGGAGGACGCCGGGCTGTACGTGATTCTGGATATGCACGGCGTCCCGGGCGGGCAGAGCATCGATCACCCGACCGGCCGGGTTGAGCAGAACCACCTCTGGGACGATCCGATCTACGGCCAGCGGACCGCGTGGCTCTGGAAGCAGATCGCTCATCGCTACAAAGACCGCGCTTCGATTGCCGGCTACGACGTGATCAACGAGCCCTACGGCGACTTCGGCAGCGACGTCCGCCCGAAGCTGCGAGAGGTCTTTGTCGAGGTCTATGAGGCGATCCGGACAGTAGACAACAATCACATCGTCTTCGCCCCCGCGCCGCTCTGGGGCGGGCACGGGTTCTACGGCGGGCCCGCCGACCAAGGATGGACCAATGTCGGGTTCACCGAGCACCACTACCCCGGGCTCTTCGGCAGCGACCCTAGCCTGCGTACGCACGGCAACTTCATTTACCGCACACTCCCCGAGAAGCAGGCGGAGCTCGAAGCGGCGCAGGCCCCCATGTTCATCGGTGAGTGGAACCCCGTCTTCGAAAACCTAGGCGGCGGCGACCTGATGCGGCGCTACTTCGATGAATACGGCAAGCGTGGCTGGGCCGCGACGATCTGGTCCTACAAGATCCTCCATCCCGAGGGCGGAAATATTGACGACAACTGGTACATGGTCAGCAACGCCCAGCCGCTTAGCTCGCCTGACTTCGCGACCGCGTCGATCGAAGAAATAGAAGCGTATTTCAAGTGGTTCGCCACGATGGTGTATGTCATCGACGAGCCGATGCGTGAAGCGCTGACCCGGGTGCAAGCGGTTGTCATTGACCTTCCCCTGCCTCCGCCACCGGTCACAACACCGCCGCACGAAGACGCTTTGGTTGGCTGGAGCGCGGACGACATCGGCGGATCCCTCAAGGGTGGGCAGCAGGTCGTCAGCGAGAACGAGATGACGATCTACGGTGGCGGTGCCGACATCTGGGGCAGCTCGGATCAGTTCCGCCTGGTCTGGAAGGAGGTCGAAGGTGACTTCGTCATCACGACTACCCTTAAGAGCATGGCTGATACCCACTTCTACACCAAGGCCGGCCTGATGGCCCGTGCTGATCTGTCGCCCGGGTCCGTTCATGCATTGGTGCACGCGTTCCCCAGCGGCAAGCTCGCATTCAGTTGGCGCGAAGCCGCAGAGAAACCGATGGCCGAGGTCGGACTGGAGAGCGATACACTGCCGGTCCACCTGCGGCTGACCCGGCGCGGGGATACGTTCACCGGCGAGTACTCCCATGACGGCGCAGCGTGGCATCAGATAGGCGAGGTGATCGAACTGAAGTCGATAGGCGACCGTTGCCATGTCGGATTGGCCGTGCTCAGCCACGAACCTGATGGCCTGACCGAGGCGCACTTCAAAGATATCCGTATCGAATAAGTCGTGACCGCCTGACAAAACATGACTATCGCCAATCATTGGCAACGCACGGGACACGCAGACTACCCAGGTTCGCCGAGGGCGGTGGCCGGTTACTCGGTGGTGCCTAAGGACAACTGCCGACTCATCTTGGCTTTGAATTCCTCGACGTCGGCCTGCCGGATCGGTGTGGCACGGAAGTAGATTGCTCCAGACAACGGCAGCACCGTGTCGTCACCTCTAGCCTTGCGGACGAGGATCCGGACAGACTGAAAACCGAACTGGTACGGGTCCTGCACGAGGGTGGCGTAGATGTCGCCATCGACGATCCCTTGGAGTGTCGCGTCGTTCTCATCGAAGGCGACGAGCTTGATCGTCCCGTTCTTCCCGGCGTCCTTTAACGCTTCCAGGCACAACGGCGAGCTATAACCAAACATCCCGACCATGCAGCCCAGGTCCGGGTTGTCCTTCAGGGCCTGCACGGCGTTGGCCTTCGCCACCGCCAGGTCGTGGTTGTCGATCATCGTGCCAAGGATCGTGTACTTCTCGCCCACCAGTTCCGCGTCAAGCGGATCAAACCCGCTGGGGTTATCCGTCCGGCCCAGGAGCGTATCGATCATACCCTGACGCCGCAGCCTCGCGTTGTCCTGGTCCACGCTGCCGATGAAGATCATCACCGTCCCGCCGCCCGGCATGGCTTCTTCAACCAGCTTCGCACAGGCCTTCCCCGCCGTGTAGTTATCCATCCCGACGTAGCACAGCCGGCTGGTGTACGGCGCGTCCGAGTCGTGTGTGACCAGCAGCATCTTCCCCGCAAGTTCGTTGAGCATGACCGACTGACGGTTGGGATCGATCGGGCTGATCGCTACACCCGCCACGTTACTGCTCTGTAATTCCTTGATGAATCGGTTCTGGTCCACAAGCCCCTTCTCGGGCATCTTGACCTCCACGGTTGCCCCAAGCCGTTTAGCGGACTCTCTCGCCCCGGCGGCCGCGATATCCGAGAATTGATCGGATCCGTTGGTGATGAATACCACATGCGTTGAGGTGCTTCTCATGTCGGGGCGATTCGCCCACACGTAAACAGCAACCGAAGCTACCGCGATCAGAACGAGAAGCCATAGGAATTTACTGGATTTAGATTCGGCCACTTTCGTATCTCCTCGGACATGGAGTCCTAATGGATGTTGATCAGATATAGATGCGTAGTCTTTCTTCGTGCATCCGTCCTGTGACCGGGTATTAGGATACCAGCCTAGTCACCAGACTGTTCACGTATCGCTTTCTTAGGGGTACGATCGGCGTTGAACAGCCCCCAGTGCTTTTCCACTTCGTCGGGGTGCTCGCCGCCTTTCCAGTTCTCGTCGAACGCCTCAAAGTAGAAGTTTGTGATCTGGTTCTCCGTCGTCCATGCGAGGTAGTCTTGGCGGAACCGCTGCTGGGCGTCCTCGTTCGCTTCGCCGACGATCAGGGTCGCCTGCTCGCCCTCATTGTGTATGGTGGTCGCCCAGCCGGCCTCGCCGATCACGAACTGGTGATCGGGGTGGAGTTCGATACCCAACCGATACTGTTCTTTCGTCCAGGCCAACGCGTTAACTAGCGGCTGCTTGTTCCACATGGCGTAGATGTGGGTCACAATGAAGTCCACCTCTTCAGCCACGGCCTTGCTCTCCGCTCGGTTCCAGAATGAGTACACGTCGGCCGTGCTGACCGGGGCCTTCGTCTGAGACCTCGCCTGGCGGATGTAATTGATCAGCACCGGCGTACGGACCTTGTGGAAGGACCAGAACACCTGAGTCTCATTTCCCACGGTCACACCGGCGACGATGTCTGGGTACTCGTTGGCGAGTCGTATCGCGGTCTCGACTTCCGTTTGATTGGCTGTCACAGCCTCGGGGAACGCTTCGACGATCTGGCCCGCTTCGTCGACACGGGCCTCGGTCCCGATCCACGCGCCCACGACGACCTTCAAATCCAACTTCTTGTCACGGATCAGTTGCAGCACCGTCTCGGTCGCGCCCGCCGAGCCGTACATACGGATCATGCCCCAGTGCCGGCTCATGATCTTTAGGTCTTCGAGAAGTTCCGCGCTGGACGGCGACTTGGCACCAGGCGCCTGCCCGTCACGGTGGGGCCCGTAGCACACGGCGTTGCCGACCCAGCGATCGCCTACGTGCGTCACGAACCCACGTTTTACGAAAGGCGACTGCCTTGCATGTTGCTCCGCCGCCGAGGGGTCCGCCGCTGCAGACGCAGAAGCTTCCGGGTTGTCACCCGCGGCATGTGCGCTTATCCCAATGCATAGTGTGACAAAGCATATCGTCAACGGCTTCAACATGGCTACCTCTTTTGTGCAAGTTAACCGACAGGCCGATCATCACCACGCAACCGCAGGGCCGGCCTCCAAGAATGCAAAGGTACCCCCATGGGATTGCAGGTGCAATGGCAAATCTATGTGTAACAAAGTTTCTCCTACGGACTCGATTTAGTGAGGTTATCCTAGGATCAATCAGCACCGGCCGGTAGCCTCGTTGTGAGTAAGTTAGAAGGCGGATTACAGCGTCGATTCACAAGGGGGCCAGGACCGTTGCGAGAGAGAAGAGGCCGCGGTAGTGGGGGGTGCTGTTAAGCCCTTGGCATCCCCACGGGAAAAGCTGCGAGCCGACGATCACTCATGTAGAATGCGGCCTGTCCCGTTAAGGCTGTTTCAGCCATCCCCTCATTACCACCCCTGCAATACCCATGGTCATAATCTCATTCGCCTTCTTCACAGCACTTGTGGCCGGCATCACCTTCGTACTCACGCGCAAGGACGATCACGATAGCTCCGCGGGGTACTTCCTTGGCGGGCGTCGTCTGGGTGGTGTGGTGATCGCCGGGTCTTTGCTGCTGACCAACCTGTCCACCGAGCAGGTCGTCGGGCTCAACGGCGCCGCGTTCAAGGACGGCCTGAGCGTGATGGCCTGGGAGGTGATCGCCGTGGTCGCGCTGGTGGCGATGGCTCTGTTCTTCCTGCCCCGTTTTCTTAAGAGCGGTGTCACGACCGTGCCGCAGTTTCTCGGGGTCCGATTCGATCACGGCACGCATCTGCTGACCACCCTGATCTTCCTGATCGCTTACACCGCCATCCTCCTGCCGATCATCCTCTACACCGGCGCCCGCGGCCTGAACGGGATGGCAGACATGGCCGGCCTGACCGGGATCCAGTCGCCGATGGGGCTGGTTGTGTTTACAGTTGTGCTTGTGGGGCTGATCGGGTCGGTCTACGCGCTGTTCGGCGGGCTGCGCACGGTCGCGGTGTCGGACACGCTCAACGGCGCCGGCCTGCTCGTCGGCGGCATGCTCATCGTCTACTTCGCCCTGGACAAGGTCGGCGGCGGCGGGGGTGTCCTCGAGGGCATCAAGACCGTGCAGCAGGCCAACCCCCAGAGTTTCAATTCGATCGGCGGTAACGAACAATCCGTACCTTTTGGCACGCTGTTCACGGGCGTTCTGTTGCTGCATATGTTTTACTGGACCACCAACCAGCAGATTATCCAGCGGACACTGGGCGCTAAGAACCTAAGAGAGGGGCAGAAGGGCGTCTTGCTCTGCGGCGCAATGAAGCTGCTGGGCCCGATTTATCTGGTGATCCCGGGCATCATCGCGTACCACCTCTACGCCAACGACCCATCGATTAAGCCCGACATGGCTTACGGCCAACTGGTCCGCGATGTGCTGCCAGCTCCCTTGACAGGGTTCTTTATCGCTGTGATGGTCGGCGCGATCCTCAGCTCGTATAACTCCGCTCTCAACAGCGCGTGCACGCTCTTCAGTATCGGTATCTATAAAGGCGTATTCCGCAAGGAGGCGACCGAGTACCAGGTCATCCGGTCCGGCAAGGTGTTCGGGTGGAGCATCGCGGTCGTCTCGATGATCATCGCGCCGCTGCTGATGGGCCAGGACAGCATCTTCGCCTACCTCCAGAAGATGAACGGCCTGTACTTCATACCGATCTTCGCGGTCGTGGTCGTCGGTCTGCTGGCTCCCAAGGTGCCTTCGGTCGCCGCGAAGTCCGCGCTGGTTGTCGGCCTGCTAGTGATCGCGTTTGGTTACTTCGTCCCCGTGGGGCAGAAGCACGTGACCGTGGAACACGATGTGCCATCGGTGCAGGTTCAGGCCGACATGGCGGAGGGTGGTTCGATGAGTTCCGCTGATGTCATCCCGGCCGACACGGACGCGGCCTTGGGCAACACCCAGGTGGTGTCGAAGTATCTTGCCGGTGACGTGATCCACGACTTCCACTTCCTGGGGATCGTCTTTATCTCGCTGGTGGTTCTGATGCTGGTGGTGGGGGCCGTCAAGCCGCAGCCCGAGAAGTGGGTCCAGCAACACTCCGGTGATGTGGATATCACGCCCTGGCGGTTGGCGGTGCCGGCCGGGGTCGTGCTCATGCTGCTTGTCCTGACGATCTACGCCCTGTTCGCAGACTTCTCGGTGCTTACCTAATCCAGTGTTCGGGTGAATCGAGACGTTAGGATTTCACCGGTAGATCAAACCCAATTTTGTGGTAATAGCCCTTTCTTGTGGTATATTAAGGGGTGAAACGATTACTGTCGGCGGGTGGGTGGCTGTGCCTGCATCATTTTATTGGGGGTGGAGGAAGCATGTGTTGCGTGTTTAGGATCAGATGTACAAGGCGGGCCCTGCCCTTCGCGGGGGTGCTGCTTGCGGTGTCTTCATCGGCCCACGGCACGTTTACGGAGGTCTCCGCGATCGATTCGGGGATTGCCCACGTCCAAGCGACCGGGGCCCTGCAGGGCGCTGCGGTGATGACCGGCGGGGCGGCCGCGGGCGACTTCGATGGCGACGGCCTGGTCGACCTATTCTTCACACGCATCGATGGCACCGATGTCCTCTATAAGAACCAGGGCAACGGATCGTTTCTGGATGTCTCTTTCAACGCCGGCTTCACCGCCAACCTCCCGACCAACGGCCCGGTGTTCGGCGACATCGATAATGACGGCGACCTGGACCTCTATGTCTCCGCCGTCGTCAACCTCGGTGCGGCGGGCAACCGATACTACCTCTACATGAACAACGGCGACGGCACGTTCACCGAGGACGCCGTGGCACGCGGGGCCGACATCGCCACCACCAACGCCATCAATGGTATGGGGATCGCATTGGGGGACTATGACCGCGATGGCTACCTCGACGCGATGACCGCCGACTGGGACACGCTCGCCACGCAGTCCTCCTCACGGCTCTTGCACAACCAGGGCGCCGCCAACCCCGGCCGATTCACCGACGTCACCGCCGCCGCGGGCCTGGATGTCTTCCGTGATACACGCAGCTACCGTTTCGCCCCACGCTTCTCAGACCTCGACGGCGACGGCAACCCCGACCTCGCCATCGCCTCAGACTTCGTCACCAGCCAGCTCTTCTGGAACAACGGCGACGGCACGTTCTCCGACGGCACACTCGCGGCCAACGTCGGGACCGACCGCTCCGGCATGGGCTCAACCATCGGCGATTACGACGGCGACGGCGACCTGGACTGGTACGTCACCGCCATCCTCAACGGCACCCCAAGCCCAACCACCGAGTTCGGCAGCAAGCTCTACCGCAACGACGGCAACCGCGTCTTCTCAGAGCAGACCTACGACGCCGGCGTTCAGCCCGCGGGCTGGTGGTGGGGCACGACCTGGCTGGATTTCGACAACGACGGCAACCTGGACCTCATGGCCACCAACGGCTTCCCCGGGCCATTCAACGCCGACCCCACCACCCTCTGGCACAACAACGGCGACGGCACGTTCACCGACGTCACCACCGCCCAGGGCATCACCGATACCGCACAGGGGCGCGGCCTGCTCACGTTGGACTACGACAGCGACGGCGACCTGGACACACTCGTCATCAACAACGGCGGGGCACCGGTCTTCTACCGCAACGATTCCGCCAACGGCAACGCCTGGCTACGCGTGAAAACTCAAGGCTCCGAGTCCAACCGCGACGGGATCGGTGCCAGGGTCATCATCGACCCCGACAGCACCCTTGCCGGCGACGAGCAAGTCAGAGAGATCGACGGCGGCGACAACTACCTAAGCCAGAACCAGATGACCGCACACTTCGGCCTGGGCGCGTTGGCGGGGAACATCGATAACATCACGATCTTCTGGCCAAGCGGAACCGTCCAGCAGTTTTTCGACGTCACGCCGAACCAGGTCTTGCTTGCGCAGGAAACCTACCTCGCAGGCGATCTGAACGGCGATGGATTCGTCGGCATCGCGGATCTGAATATCGTGTTGGGTAACTGGAATCAGTCGGTGGTATTTAGCCTGCACCAGGTGGGCGACCCCTCGGGTGACGGGTTCGTGGGCATTGACGATCTCAACGAGGTCTTGGGGAATTGGAACGCCGGCTTGCCACCGCCGGTCTTGCCGTCGAGTCAGATCCCCGAGCCCTCGGGACTCATCCTTATATATACCGCAGCCGTGATGGGGCTCAGTCGCCGGTCGCGGTTCAGCCCTTGAGCACGATCTGTGGCCCGCCTTGAACCTCCATAACAGCCATGTAACAAGTTACTTACATGGGATGGCGAGCATTTTCACAGTCATTGACTGTCCATTTACCGAGCCCTCTGGGCTGGAAGAGAAGTGAGTATTTCGTTTTCAGATGCTCGGATTAGGCTTGACACTCCTACGAGATGAGGTAAGATGACCCCGTGGATGTAAACGATTACATGCAGGATGTAAGCGATACCATTCTTCGGGATGGTAACGGCGAGCAAGGCCGAACGGTTACGGTGCTGGATGTCTCGCGCCAGAGCGGAGTCTCCACCGCAACCGTGTCCCGGGTCATCAATCAATCGCCCAAAGTCAGCCCGGCCACACGCGTCCGCGTGCTTAAGGCCATCGAGAAATTGGGTTACATGCGCAACCACTCCGCACGCGCCCTGGCCCGGCAACGCACCGACACGATCGGCGTGGTCTTCCCGGGGATCGATTCGGGCTTCTTCAGTGAGGTGCTCAAGGGCATCAACGAGTACGCGGTCAGCCGGGACTACCACCTGATGGTCGCGTTTTCGCAGGGCGACCAGGGCGAACACGATCGGGTCGCGGAATACCTTCAGGCCGGCCGGGTCGACGCGCTGATCCTGATGAATCTTGGGATGTCTGACCAGTTCGTGCGTCAGGCTGCGCAACGCGAGTTGCCGATCGTCCTGATTGACCGGCCGGTGAAGGACGCGCGGGTCGCGTCGGTCATGATCGACAACCGAAGCGGCGCCGATGCCGCGATGACCCACCTGCTGGGCCTGGGCCACCAACGGATCGCGATCCTGGCGGGCCCGGACGGGACGATCGACGCCGAGCAGCGTTTTGAGGGTTGCCAGCACGCCGCCAAGCGTGCCGGGTACGCCTTTGACAAAGACCTGATCTGGCCGGGCAACTTCTTCTGGGAAAGCGGCTACGAACTGATGAACCACTGGCTGGATGCCGGCAAGCCGCTGCCCGACGCGATGTTCGCACTGAACGACCCGATGGCGATGGGCGTGATGGAAGCGATGCACGAGCACAGCCTGAGCGTGCCGGACGATATGGCGTTGGTCGGTTTCGACGACGTCCAGGCCGCCCGGTACCTGGGCCTGACGACGGTGCGTTCGCCGATGCATGAGATGGGACGCATCGCTTCCGAAGCGGCCATCAACCTGGTGACTGGCGGGCGTACACAACTCGAACAAGTGCTGGCGACCGACCTGGTCGTCCGGCGTTCATGCGGCGTGGAGAGTAAGTCTTAACGGATAACACGTCGGCGCAACGCGTCGGCGATTGGTTTTGAGCGAGAGAATGGGCCGGTTGTATTGCCGGCAGTGATGTAAGGATTTACACGGCGGCACGGTGTGTGTCACGGCCTCGGGATAAATGTGGTTTTCTTATTAACCGTTCGTACCGATTTGGATTCGGCGTTCACTAACTAGGAGGAATGGGATCATGTGGATCAATCGATGGTTTTTATCAGGGGGCCTCGCCGCGACGGGTATCCTTGTGGCTGCCTCGGTGTCAAACGCGGCGGTCTCAGATATCAACGGCGTTTTCCCGCTTTTGCGTGCTCCTTTTAACGCCTATCCCAACAGCAACCTTGTGTTTACGGACAGTCTTGCCGCGACGGGATCGGTTAGTTTCGACGAGAACAACTTCGGGATTCCTGACGCAGGTGCACCAAACGGGCTCAACCGCCACAACGCCTTCTTCTCGTCGAACGGCGGTACAACTCCGCACGACTTCTTGAACCAGGAAGCGTTCTCCGTGAGTTTCGATCTGAACCTTGATGCGGTTAATGACTCCCCGCGTAAGGAAGCAGGTATCTTTACCTCATCGGCTCTGACGGGCTCGGGGTTCTTCATCGTTTCGACCAATAACACCGCGGTCCCCGTCGTGGCCGGTGGCGAGATCGCAACCTTCAGTTCGTACTTCCCCTTCACCAGCAACGTGATTGACGACGGCAGCCTTGAGTACGGCGGGATACCCTACACCCCAGGCACGAACGTCAACCTCAAGATGGTCTACCGGCCCGGTGTCGGGTCAGAAGCAACCGCCGATCTGGTCAAGCCCGCCAGTCTCGAGTTCATTGTCAACGACATCACATCCGGGGTCATTGCACTGGGCAACCTCGAGAACGGGATCGACGACGGCACACGCCTGGGTCTTTACCTCCAAAGCGACGTGCCGTTCGCGGACGCGGCTACCGAGTCGGTCAGCGCAGCGTTTACCAATATCAGCATCGGCACGCTGCTCACCGGCGACCTTAACGCGGACGGGTTTGTTGGCCTCGCGGATCTGAACATCGTGCTGGGCAACTGGAACCAATCCCAGATCCCGGACGTTTCGGTCATCGACGACATCCGCGCCGATCCGAGTAATGACAACTTCGTCGGCCTCGCGGATCTGAACCTCGTGCTGGGCAACTGGAACGCTGGCACCCCGCCCCCGCCGGGCTCATTGGTCCCCGAACCCGCCAGCATGGCGTTGCTTGGCTTAGGCGCGGCGGGCATGCTACGCCGACGACAATGAATGTGTAACGGTTTGATCGACGGATCGGGCATGCCCGTACCGGTACGCCGATCAATAGTGACTCGACCCAACGGGCAGTGAAGAAATGTATCTGGTTCTTATTACTTAACAGGAGATGGAGAGATGAAAAGGTTCAATGTGATGAAACTGGCAGGACTAGCAGCGGTCATCGGCATGAGTGCCGGTCAGGCGGTTTACGCCGGGCTTGATCTGAAGGTCAACGAGCGCGTGTTCAACGACTTCCCCACCAGCACCTTGGTCACGACGACCGGGCCGGGGTCGGTGCAGTTTGATGAAGGCCCGTTTGGGACAGGCGGCTGGGCCAACCGTCACGACGCGGTCGCGACCATCGACGGCGGTGCCACCGACCACCTGATCAGTTTCTTCGATGATTTCAGCATCGAAGCAAACGTGACCTTGTCTGTCACCGACGCCGCGGCCGAAGCCGGCCTGCGCGCCAACTCCGGCGTGACCGGCGACGCGATCTTCCTGATCAAGGATAACGGTGAGATCGCCGCGTTTGGCGGCGGGGCGCCGTTCTTCAGTTTCGCCTCACCGGGCGATCTTGACGCCTACGTCCCTGGGAGCACCATCTTCATGAAGATGGTCTCGACTTCCAGCGGCTTCCTCAACGTTCCCGGCACGATCGAGTACATCATCGACCGTGGAGCAGGGCTGGAGTCCAGCGGCGTGCTGAACTGGGACAACATCGAAGGCGGCCCGCTGAATCACACCGCCGGCTTTTACACGCAGAATATCCCCAGTGCCCCGACGACCACCAGCCAAGTCACCACCACGTTCAACAACGCAGTGGTCACGCCTGAGCCTGCAAGCCTCGGCCTGCTGGGCCTGGGTGCCCTGGCGATGCTGCGGCGTCGCATCGGCTGATAGGAAGAATGTATCTCCCCGGAGGGGGCCGTTAACGCGGGCCCCTCCGCTTAGCCGGCGTAATGAGCGCCGGCACTGACTGAATATAAAACAACGAGCAACCCCTAAGTTTTTGGGACGAGGAGTCCACAGACATGTGTAGCAGACCTATCCATACCACCAAGCTGACAGAGAAGAGAGCCGGCCCCAACGGCTTCACACTGATCGAGCTATTGGTTGTCATCTCGATCATCGCGCTGCTGGTCGGGATACTGCTTCCAGCGCTGGGCGCGGCGCGCAAAAGCGCGATGAAGGCCCAGTGCCTCTCACAGCTCAGGCAGATCGCCACGGGGATCGTTAACTACACCGGCGATTGGAACGACCGTCTGCCGTTGATCCCGGGCTTTGGTCGGCAGGGCGAGCAGATCGAGATACTCGACACGTACATGTCCACCAATAAGGATGTCTACATCTGCCCCTCCGCATTGGATACCGATACCGCGGGAGAACTCTGGGACCCCCCAGCCAGGAGTGCGAATTTCCTGGGTAATGGCACCTACCAATCGAAGTTCAGCGGGCAGGCACCCCTCACCCCGAACAACGCGATTTGGGGCACAGATGCAGCGGGCGACGCGATCTTCTATCACACCGATTACAAGCTCAACGATTACTCCGGAGACTTTGCCAAGCCAGATAATCTCAACAACGGTGACGGGATCACCGACCGTATGACCGTCCAGTTGCCGGTCACGTCTTGGACAGTCCTCGCCGTAGACATCGACTGGGGTAGGCCACCGATCGACGGAGATGCGAGTTTGAAGGATGGATCGATTACACGCCACGGCGGCGGTGAAAACCTCGCGTTCCTTGACGGGCACGCCCAGTTCTACACACGCGAGGAGTATAGCGATGAAAATAATGGGTTGGAGGATAAGTACGGTAACCGGATCTGGTACAAGTGGGGCGACCCCGATCCAGACACGGCGGGCGGGACCGAACTCCCGTAACCTGTGGATGGGATTTCCCTTTAGAGGTGTAGCGGGGATTGAATGCCGGGAGTATTAGCGGATTCTGGTCAAGAGATATGAGGTGGAACAGGCACAGATTTTATCGGGTGACGGCGGAACAACGGTTGGCCGCTTACGGGGGAGCATTGTCTGGGCTGGAGCCTCTGGAGCCCAGGCTGCTGCTTAGCGGGTCGATTGTTTCGGCGGACTCCGCATCGCAACCCGAGGAGATCTCCTCAGCCCTGGCAACGCTATCGACTGATATTTCTCTTGTCCCCTTTCTAGATGGTGAAACCCTCTCCGGCGGCAACGACCTTAGGAACCGTTTCGGCGGCGCCACCACCCTCGCGTTCAACACCACCGTGTCCCGCACCACCGACCCGGCCCTGGTACGCACCGGCAACGGCGCGTTGAAGATGGATGTTTCTGTGCCGGCCGGGCAGTTCGGGTTTGTGATCACCGCGCTGGGCGGGGCCGAGCCGAGCAACCTCTACTTCGACACACGCGATATCACGGCCTTCAACGAGGCCCGTTTCTTTGTACGCAACCAGACCGGCTCGAGCTTCACGCTCCGCTTCGAGGTCAAGGACTACCGCGACGACAACGCACACCGCGCAAGCCAGAACTACGTCATCGGTCCGGCCGACGTGTGGACCGAGGTCGTCGTCCCGATGGACCTGGCGGCGCCGGGCTGGGTGATCCAGGGCAGCCCGGACTTCACAAGGGCCCGGCAGTTCGCACTCCTGGTCGAGGCCAATCAGGGCTCGTCTGTCAACGGCTCGGTCATCATCGAGGACATGGTCTTCGTCGAGCCCGGCGGCGCACTGGACCCCGCCACCGCCCCGATCCGAGACCTCATCGAACGGCTCGCCGAGCGTCAATTCAGAAGCCTCTGGGGCGCGACCGACCCTGACACCGGCGCACTGGAAACCAACGCACAGAACGGCCAGGTCATGGCGATGAACACCACGTCGTCCCTGATCAAGCTGCTCCCCGGCGCGATCGAACGCGGCTGGGTCACCCGCGCCCAGGCCGACGCCATGCTGCAGAAGATGGTCAATACGATGAACACGGGGATGGATAACCAAGCCGCGATGGGCGGCGGATACCTACCCGCTCGGTACATGGACCGCGTGACCTTCACACCGACCAACCCCGAAGAATCCGTCATCGATGGCGCGTTCATGTTCCTGGCGTTGTACGGGTACAAGTCACAGGCGGGCATCGACGCCGGCTTGAAGACCAATATTGAAACGCTGCTCGACCGGTTCGACTTCGCCTCGTTCCAACTGCCCGGCGGCGGCTGGGATTTCGCCTATAACCACAACACCGATAGTTTCACCGGATTTGGTTACAACGGTTACGGCGGAGAGATCTGGTCGATCTCACTCGCCGCCCACCTGGCGCAGGTCAACCACGTCGACATCACAACAAGCTTCCATTCCGGGACCGTCCGGGCCGGCAGCTTCCTGGTCGACCCGGCAAACACGCAGTTCAACCACACACTCACCCAGTTCCGACCCCCGTTCGTGCAGTGGCTTTTCGACCTGTTCGTCGACACCAACGACCGCGGGCTGGACAACTTCCCCAACGGGTTCCAGAGCACCAACCCGTTTGACAACGCGGTCAAGTATCAGAAGGACGTACACGACAGGTTCGAGCAACTGGGCCGGGGCCTGTTCCTTCAACCGGACGCCGGGGCAAGCGGCACGCAGTATCAGCAGTTCAGTGCCTACAACAACTTCGGCGAGCCCAACGTCTTCATGCCCTGGTCCGTGGCGTTTAGCTTCTTAGGCGAGCCACAGTTCGCGGAAGCCGCGCTCCGCAACACACTGCAGCACAACCTGCACGGGCCGTTCGGCCTAAGCGACTC
>JAJDCV010000175.1 GCA_029260675.1 Phycisphaeraceae bacterium | reverse complement strand
TCGGCCTCGAAGATATCAACCACAACGCCCAGGGGATCGCCCGGCAGATCGCGTCGATCGTACAGTTCGACGCCCCCGGTAAGAGCTCCCCCACCGGTGCGGTGATGCTCAACAACGCGGACTGGCTGACGGAGCTGAGTTGGATCGAGCTGTTGCGCGACTACGGGACGCACTTCTCGGTGAACCGGATGCTGACGATGGACTCGGTGAAATCGAGGCTGGACGCGGAGAGCGGGCTGACGTTTTTAGAGTTTAATTACATGGTGATGCAGGCGGTGGATTTTTTGTACCTGTACAAGAGCCATAAGTGCACGGTGCAGTTGGGCGGGCAGGACCAGTGGGGGAACATCGTGATGGGGATCGAGCTTGGGCGCAGGGTCGCGGGGGCGGACCTGGCGGGGCTGACGATGCCATTGGTGACCAAGAGCGACGGCGGGAAGTTCGGCAAGAGCGAATCGGGCAATGTCTGGCTGGATCCCAAGCGGACGAGTCCTTACGAGTTTTACCAGTTCTGGCGGAACACGCCGGACGTGGATGTGAAGCGGTACCTGGGATTTTTCACGTTCCTGCCGATGAACATGGTGAACGAGCTTGGGGCGTTGGAGGGCGTGGAAGCCAACCAGGCGAAAGTGGTGCTGGCGTACGAGGTGACGAGGCTGGTGCATGGGCAGGCGGAGGCGGACAAGGCGAAAGACGGCGCGGGCAAGGCGTTTGGGGCGGAGCAGGACGTGACCGGGGAGGCGATCCCGCACGCGGCGTTGCCGGTGGCGGATCTTACGGCTGGGATCGGGGTGATCCAGCTACTGGTCAGTGCGGGGTTGGCGAAATCGAACGGGGAAGCCAAACGGCTCGTATCAGGGGGAGGCGTGCGTGTGCATGTCCGGGCGGTCTCGGATATCGGCCAACGGGTCACGCAAGCGGACGTGAAGAACGGGTACGTGCTGATCCGGGTGGGGAAGAAGCGGCTGTTTCGGTTTGATGTGAGGTGATCAGAGCGACCAACCGGGGGATTAGCCACGAGAAGGCACAAAAACACAAAACAGGATTTGGGTGGGTATATTTACGCCCCCATACTTGTGGGTGGCGGGGCTTGAGATGAGTCTCATCCGGATTTGTGTCTCTTGTGCATTTTGTGGCAACTCTTGCTTCGGTTTCGCTGTGTCAATCAGGACTCGTAGTTGATTAACCTAACAACCATGCGCGAATTATCTACGTCTATGATGTTATGTCTTGCGTGGGTAAGCTGCCTGCTAGCTGTATCGGCGCAAGTCCATGCGGAAATTTTCGACGAAGTCGTGACGTGGGAATCGTTGCCGGACATGCCGATCGCGGTGGCGGCGCCGGCGGTGAGTGTTCGTGGGCGAGAGGCGGTGTTGACCGGGGGCGTGCTGCTGGGGGGCGGGGCGACCGGCGTGGTGCAGGTGCTGGACCTGGACGAGCTGACGTGGTCACAACCCGCTTCGCTGAACGTCGCCCGGTATCAGCACGCGCAGATCACTTTGATGGATGGGCGTGTTTTGGTCGTGGGTGGACGGGCGAGGCGGCCGGGGCATTACAGCCTGCCGTTGAGTGGCTGTGAGTTGATCGATCTTGAAACGAAGACGAGCGCGCCGACGGGTGACCTGCCGATGCCGATGCAATCCCCGACGCTGCACGCGCTGCCGGGGGGTGAGGTCGCGGCGGTCGGGAATCATATCGTGGCGGTGTACGACCCCGTGGCGGGTACGTGGGCGGTCGGGTCGCCGTTGAAGCACCCGCGCCGTGAGCACGCGTCGGTGCTGCTGGATGACGGGACGATCCTGGTGGCTGGTGGGATCGGCCGATCCAGTTTTGAGCGGGTTGACCTTCAGACGGCTGAGAGCGGACTGATGAAGGCGAGGCTTCCTGGGACATTGGATGACCTGGCGGCGGTGCGGCTGTCGGGGGATCGTATCTGGCTGATCGGCGGGCAGGGGCTTGATGGGCAGACGACGGATCAGACCTGGGTGCTTTCGGTGGGCGAGGGGAGCGAGGGCACGCTGGTGCCCGGGCCGGCACTGGGGCTTGAAAACGGATTGGCGGACCATGTGGTGGTCCAGACGCCCCGTGGGTTGGTCGTGACCGGGGGCGAATCGCAGCGTAGAGGGGTGGACACGGAACTGGCGGATGCGTTCTGGCTGGACCCGGCGATGCTGACGGTTCGGCGTTTGCCCAAGACGCGGATCGCCCATGATGATGCGGCGGGGGTGAGTGATGGGGGCTGGGCGATCGTGTTCGGTGGGCAGGTCAAGGAGTCGTTCCTGGGCGCCAAGGTGCCTACGCCGATCCGGGCGGTGCATCGGATTAAGCTGCCGCCGCCGCCAAACAGGGTCGAGATGCGTTAGTGCGTTGACCTGCCGGGGGTCCGGCCCTATTCTTGCGTGTCCCGCCGGCGATTGGCCGGTCGTGGCCCGACCATGGCCCACCCCCCCCCACCCCCCGAAAACCAAACCAAAGCGCCCAGCCGCGGTAACATCCCTCCCATTTTAA
>JAJDCV010000174.1 GCA_029260675.1 Phycisphaeraceae bacterium | reverse complement strand
TCTGGGAAAGAAAGATAAAGCGAGCAAGCAGTTTTAAGACCGACTTTGTCGAATTTGGGGTATGAATAGTGGGAGGGTGAGGTTATAAACATATGACCCCCCATATTTGGGGTGCATGTCTGCGCGGTATCAGATAGGCGGGAATTATTTTGGCGGGAAGCAATCGACCTAGTATCAATGAGCTGAGGCATATCTATCTATTGGTAGGTGAGTGCCTGGAGCTTGGCGCCGACCCGGTGTTTTGGCGAGAGCGTCTGGGCATCGGGCTGCAGGGGTTGATCGGGGATGGCGTGGCGTTGATCGCTGAGTTGAGTCCCGATCGGCTTGGCAATGATCAGTTGGCAAATCACACCGTGGATGTGGGTTGGGAGGACGGGGCATCACAAGCGAGTTTTGAAGCGTATAGTCGGGAAGACATACCCGAAGAGAACCCTTTGTTGAAGCACGCGATGCTCCCGGGGCGCGATCTGATTACTCTCACCGCTAGTTCGACCGCAAGTGAGCAACGCTGGCGGGAGTTGAATGTATTTAACTACATGGATCAGGCCCGGCTTGATTATGATTGCCTGGCGTCGGTAAGTCAGCATCCCGGGAACATCTCAAACCTATTGGTGTATCACCCGAGACGGGGGGCCCGGCGATTCAGCCCCAGGCATCGCAGGCTTCTCTGGCTTCTACACCGTGAGCTGTACGGGCACTTGGGCGGACGGCTGAAACACTTCGGGGAGCCCACCACGACAGACTTATCTCCCCGGGCTAGAGACATCCTACTTGGCCTGCTGGAGGGCAATAGTGTCAAGCAGATTGCTAAACGGTTCGGTGTAAGCGCACACACCGCGACGGACTATACAAAGCAAATCTACCGACACCTCGGGGTCAACAGCCGTGGTGAGTTGATCGCCAAATACGGGCGGTTGGCGGAGTTGCTTTCACAGCAGGGATGGAGGGGGAGCCATAAGGCAGAATCATGACCATTATCGGGTGCGAACACCTCATCGCGTTGGTTTTACGCTGATCGAGCTGCTTGTCGTGATCTCGATCATTGCGCTGCTGGTCGGGATACTGCTGCCCGCGTTGGGGGCGGCGCGCAAGACCGCTCTGCGTGTAACCTGTGCCTCGAATATGTGCCAGATCATGATCGGCACGGTCGCTTACGCGGTCGATCACGACGGGGCGATCCCACGGGGCCCGGACGCGCCGCTCGGGCCGTTGGATCCCTCCGGCGTCGATACCTGGGCCACCCTCGGCAGCAACATCATCTGGATACCCCAGCCCTTCGTGCCCACCGCCACCTTCAATGCGCAAGGCGCCCTTGTGCAGGGGTACCTGCGTGTAAATGACATCTTGTTCTGCCCGGGTACCGACACACCCGAAGCCTATGAAGGCCAGGTAGACCTGATCGGCTCCAGTTCAGACTTTGCAACCTCCGGTTACATGTACCGGGCACTGGATGAAACCACCTGGGATCGGATCGAAAACCTCGGCGTGAATGGCAATGGGAACTGTGCTACCGCTCTCTACTACGACGTGAACCGCCACGGCACGCCCGGCATGGAAGACGCGACCAGCCATCAGGAACGAATCGTCAATACCGCCTACACCGACGGTCATGTCACGTTACTAGACAATGACGACCAGAAATACAGCGCCCTGCCCGAGCATTACACCTCCTGGCCCGACGCGGCCCCGCTGATCAAGCGCATCGACGAGATCTTTATCGAGATGGATGCACAGTTCTAATATCGCCAGTCCTCCGGGTTAAATCATGCCATTTCAGGGCGGATAAAATCATTTAAACACTGTGAGTAATAAGGTTTGCGTTCGTTCATCAAAGCTCGGTCCTCCAGGTTATGAGCGGCCGATGCTCGCTTCTCCTAGCATCTTGACCCACAACCACTTACACATATCGATCTACCGCACAAGGCGTTACGTAATTCTGCATGTGCAGCATACGCTGCATCTGCAGTGCCGATTTCGCTGCAGTATCGCTGCAATTTCGCTGCATTTTGACGGGGTCAATTGTACTCCGATTCCCCAGTAGCGCAAACCTAGCGGAAGGCTCTTACTTGCTGATCCCAGCGACCTCGTGAAACACGTTCTCTTCACATACCGCTTAATAGATGTGGCCTATTTATCGTTTGGTTTGGGTTTCCAGGAATTTTCTGCCAGTTGTGTTGATTTAGGGCCGAATAGCCGATATAACGATCTGCGCAAACGGATAGATTCTGCCCATCTGTGTAGAACGATTTCGAGGTGTATGATGGCGGCGGCGACGCTTGAGCATTGGATCGACTTACTGCAGTCGCGTGGGCGTTACAGCTTCCTTCGCGATGAGGCGGTCAGCCAGAGCGGCTTGTCGCGTGATTCTGTTCGGAAGGCGCTGCGCAAGCTGGCGACCCGTGGACGCGTTGTCAAAGTCAAGGACTACTTCTACGCGGTCGTACCGCTGGAATATCAAAGCGCCGGATCGCCGCCAATGTCATGGTTCATAGATGAACTCATGCGGGCAATGGGCCGCCCCTATTACGTGGCTTTGCTCAGTGCGGCCGGCCAACATGGCGCATCGCATCAGCAACCTCAGGAGTTTCAAGTAGTCACGGAGCGGTACATTCGCTCGCAGGTGGTCGGTCGGGCAAAGATCCGCTTCTTCACGAGCCAATACATGCCTCAGGCCGCGTGCATGGATGTCAAGACGCCAACCGGATCCATGCGCGTCTCAACGCCTGAGACAACGGCAGTAGACCTCGTGCGATTCGCCAAGTCGGCCGGACAACTCAATCACGTGGCCACCATCCTGTCGGAGCTCGCGACCTCATGCGATCCCAAGAAACTCCTCGCCGCGGTGAAGAAGGTCGGCGATCTGCCAAATGCGCAGCGTCTGGGCTATATCCTCGATCTTGTGCGACGCAAGCGTATCACGATGCCGTTGCACGAATGGTTGATGCGCCAGGATCCCAATACGGCTCCATTGTGGTCGGGTCGGCCTGTCGAAGGTGCCCGTAACAGCCGTCGGTGGCATCTGCTGTTAAACGGCTCCATTGAGGTAGACGTATGATCCCGCAGGCACACATCACCGCTTGGCGAGCGACGGCGCCGTGGCCCGACGACGCCCAGGTCGAGCAGGACCTGGTCCTCTCCCGCGCAACAGTCGAGTTGTTTGCGGACCCCACGTTGGCGGACACGATCGCTCTACGCGGCGGCACATCTCTCAACAAGCTGTTTATCTATCCGCCTCGTCGGTATTCCGAGGATATTGATCTCGTTCAGACGAAGCCCAATCCCATTGGCCCAACAATCGATGCGATTCGCGGCCGACTTGACAGCTGGTTGGGCAAGCCCAAACGCCCGCGGGCACAAGGCGGTACAAAGCTGCTCTACCAGTTCGAGTCAGAAATCGCGCCGGTCCGACCGCTCCGGCTGAAGATCGAGATCAACACACGTGAGCACTTTACAATCCTCGGGTACAGCACGCGTCAACTTCAGGTAGAGAATCCCTGGTTTACAGGCAAAGCGGGTATTTTAACTTATGAGCTAGACGAACTCATGGGTACCAAGCTTCGCGCACTCTATCAGCGCCGCAAAGGGAGGGATCTATTCGATCTTTGGCTGTGCCTCAATGAATCCCTGATCGATCCCGAACGAGTTGTAGCCTGTTGCATGGAGTATTTGGAACGCGAGGAGCATCCCGTGTCGCGTGCCCAGTTCGAGAAGAACCTTGCAGGCAAACGTGAAGATTCAGCTTTCCTTGGAGACATCGCCCCTCTTCTAGCGGCGGGAGTTGAGTACGACTCTGTGACGGCACTCACCGTTGTTCAGGACACACTCATTAAGCGGCTTCAGGGCGAGCCGTGGCGTGGCGCTGAGTAGTCGCTGGTAGGTGTGCGGGTGCCACCCGGTACAACCGGTCACATCACCCGACTAAGTATAATGGGTTGACTGCGGAATCATTACTATCGAAAAGCCACGTGAATCGTGGGCACAACGGGGAAGGTGCCCGACAATATGACCCGCCCCCGGAAATGGCTCGTGTCAAGTCATGGCTACGCACGACGAAGGTGCATCGATGTCAGTCTGAGCAAACCTCGGCGAGAACGGCCATCCGGGCAGCCCAAACGGGACTCCGGGGCAGATTCGTGGGCACATGCACTGGAAATCAGGCCCAATGGTCTTGGAATCGCCGGGGGGGCGTTACTATGGTGCTAGGGAACCCGACGGCGTAGCCGGGCAGAGTACAAGTGGGAAGTATCGGCTAAGAGATCACGGCGAGCATCTATATAGAATAGAGCTTCATCCCTTTGGGGAACGGTCTATGTTCAGACAGCTCTTCGTCCTGTTGGCAGTTCTAGCGCAGCTATCGGTTTCGGCGTGGGCGGCTGCCGAGCTCGCGTCGCCGCAGCAGGCGGAGCCTTTATCAATGCCTGTGCCGGAGGCGCCGCGGTCGGCGTGGCGTGGGCCAGATAAGCGCATCGACCTGGAAGGCTACGGCGAGATCAAGACGGCGATACTCAACCACGACGGGTCGCGCATCATCGTGATGGCGACCGTTGCGGTAGACAGCCACGAGGAACGCGTGGCGCATCTGTTTGAGGTGGACACGGAGCTTGGCGTCATTGTGCGGCGCTTTGCGATGCCTGACGGTGATGGGCGCTTCGAGTTGACGGGGATTGACATTGACCCGGCCGGGCGCGTGCTTGCGATCAGTGGCAATCGGGAAACGCCGCTACGCAAGCCAAAGGACGGGCACGTGGCATTTGGTGTTCCACATGAAACGGTATCGCATTGGGAGCTGCACAGTTATAACCTGCAGACGGGTGGGTTGTGGGCGAGCTTGCGGCAAACGTTTCTGGTCTCTGAAGACCAGAGGCCGAGGTGGCACATCGACCAGTCGGGGGCGTACATCTGGCTCTTTCGTTGGAACAAGAACGGTAGGCGCCTGGAGCGATTGGAAGTTAACACGCTCGAGCCGGCGGTCGTGTATGAGGCGGCGCAACTGAAGCCGTTCTTGGAATCGGACAACCACGTGCAGACGCGGCGGGTGAACTGGGTCGTGACAAGCGATCCGCAGCGGTTACACGTGACCTATCCCGACCTTGCGCAACCCGGTGATGAGTCAACGGGTGAGTCGCAACCCGTTGGTCAACATTACGAGCGGATCGACCTGGCCGACGGCCGGCGGTTGGATCGGTTTCATCTTTCGGATCGGCCGCGCATCTTTGGCGACACGTTCAGCCGGGACGGGACGCGGAGCGTGGGGATTGAAGATGCGGATGGGCAGATCCCTGATGACGGTCCGGCACGTGTGTGGGACTTGCAGGACAACAAGCCGGTCGCGGACATCAGCCATCCCGGGCTGGACATCTTCAAGCGCCCGAGCTTCTCTCGCGACGGCAGGTACCTGCACGTCAACCTGAGCAACCGCAGCAGAACGGTTGTCGTGGTCTGGCGTCTGGACATGGAGACGATGCGCTGGAACTGGCCGAGGCGTGTCGACTTCACGCACGGTTTTGGTACGCGCACGTTCTCGGGTGACGGGCGGCACATGCTGGCGTACAACGAGGTGGAGAAGCGAAAGGACCGGTTGCTGGTCTTCCACTTCGCGGATGCTGAGCAGTACAACCACGAAACGGCGATGGAACTGGATGCGCAGTTTGCCGGCGAGGCCGAACCCCCCTTCCCCGAGCCGACGCATGCGCTGAATGCGCCGATCCCGGGCGAAGGCATGCGCGGCGCGGACTTTACGGTAAACATCGACAAGACCTGGCATGTCCTGCGGACCGCGCTGTCGCCGGACGGCCGACGGGCGTTTCTTGCCACGGTTGAGACATCCCCGATCCAGCACGGCGAGCATGTTTACTACGGGATTAAGCAGGGCTCGCGCTTCGCAATCCAGCAGATCGATTTGGACACCGGGAAGGTTCTTGAGCCGTTCGTGATTCCCGAGCCCTGGGCGCGATACAACCTTGATCAGCATTGTCTGCTTGCGGCCACGAGCGATGGCCGGGCGCTGGTTGCTTCGCTGTATAACCAGAAGCCGCGGCCCTGGATGGAGGTTGGCAAGCTCAAGACGTCAAACGACATCGTGTTTTTCCGGTGGGACATGAAGACGCGCGAGCTGACACACCGGAAAGCTTTTGACGATGTCGGCATGATGCCCTGGCGGATGATCGCGGGGCGTGATGCGATGCTGGTCATGAAGTCCATGTCGGACGGTTGGGCAATGGAGCGCTGGGACGCGGAAGATCTGTCTGCGACACCGCTCGCGGCCGGATCCTATTCGCAAGACAAGCCTTGGCCACAGCGTGCTAATGTATTTGCGTCCTGGCGA
>JAJDCV010000173.1 GCA_029260675.1 Phycisphaeraceae bacterium | reverse complement strand
GCCGGGCCCGCCACCGCGGTTCATCTGACGCAGAACATCCGTATGCCGTCCTCGACCCCGCGTCCGTACGGTATCATCAACATCCCGGACATGGGCATCAACACCGGCGCGGCCAATGTCCTGATTGATACCGGCGCTCCCACGACCGATTCCACGAACGCCGTGATTAGTGACCGCATCATCGGGACCGACATACTCAACCGTTTCGGTCAGTTCTGGGACTTCACCCCGCAGAACGCCGGCGCGAACAACAACGGCCGGCTGACGCTGTACGCGCCCAGCAAGGCCCCGGTCATCGCGGCGGTCGCCAAGGGGATGCTCTTCGGGGCCGACGGCAACTCCACCGGTGCGCCGGCGACCGCCGTACGCCACGAATCGTCGATCGGGTCGATCCCCCAGATGCAACCCGGCGCGGCCGCGACGCTCAGTGATGGGCAGGACGGTCTACAGTCTAAGGCCGTATTCCGCACGCACCTCACCGCCAGCAACGCCACGTACATCGACGAGAAAGCGATGAAGCTCGACGGGGCCGGCAAGCCCAACATCACCGCCATGAGTACCGGCGCCGACACCATCAACGCCGACCTGTTCTTTTCGGTCACGAGCGCGAGCATCGGGACGGCCACCACGGCGGCCAACCAGCAACTCGGCCGGAGGCAGGGCGCTTCCGACGTTTTCAAGGCCACCTACCAGGGGCTGACCAACGCGCGTACCCACAAGACCAACTCGTTGTTCATCAACCAGGAAACCATGGGCATGGGCTCGTTTGTAGGGCCCGGGGTCGTGGTCGCGCCCGGGGATGCCAGCAACGACAACCTTAGTTTCCTGGATATGTGGACCGACGCGGCGCTGCCTTCGACCGCGTTCTCCAGCCTCGACAGCCCGATCCTTGAGCATAACGACGATGGCAACGTTGCCCGGCCCCGTGTCGGGGGTGACCGCCTGGGGACCGGGGGCAACTTCGATACCTACTTCAGTACCGATGTCCCGGGCGCCACCGCCATCTACAGAAGCGAGTTGTCGTTGGGCGGCGAGTTCGCCACATTCACCGAGATGGGCCTGCTCGAAGGGGACACCATCAACGCGCTGGCGATGTTCCGGCCCTCGATCTCGCCGGGCGTGCGCGGCGCAGCGGATGTCGAGATCGGCGACATTTTTATCTCCACCACGCTCGACGAGGACGACATGCGATTCGACATCAACGCCGGTGGGTTGTTCAGCGGGATCGATTCGATCTTCGGTTTCGATACGGACCTGGCGATGTTCAGCCTCGCCTCACGGTCGCCCACCCTCGGCCAGTTCGGCCTCTCCACCGCGGACCTGTTCATCACCGATTTCGACGGCACGTTCACGTTCGCCGTCTCCGCGGAGAGCCTGGGACTTCAGTTCTTCGACGACGTCGATGCGCTGGACAACCTGATCATCCAGACCGTCCCGATCCCCGAGCCGGCGAGCATTTTGGTGCTTATCACCGCGGCAACCGGCGTGTTGATGAGGCGCAACACTTAGCGGCAAACCCCGGCAAGGGGCTCCATGTTGGCTCAATCTAACGGATTCACCACCAGCCCGGTGGCGAGCTTGGGGTAGAAGAAGGTGCTCTTCTGGGGCATCAGTTCGCCGGCCTCGGAGACCAGGCGGACGGAGTCTAAAGGCGTCGCGCGCAGGATCAGGCCCAACTGATAAGCCTCGGTGTCGGCGAGTTCTTTGAGCTGGCTGATCTCGTGAGGGAATTTCCATTTCACCTGCTCGCCCGCCTTCACGAACGCGGGTTCGCAGATCTGTTCGACGATCAGGTGCTGTGTGATGGCGACGTCCAGCTGACGCCAGGCGTCTGACTGCCCGGCGTGCGAGGCTTTCAGCGGGTCGTTATCCACTGTGGTAGCGATGGAGAGGGGGGCTTTCGGGTTCGATGGGTCGTACAGCCCGATCGCGTGGGGGTGGTCGGCGTCGGCGAGGGCTTGTTCAAGCTGCGCCGGGTCGTTGCCGGGGACAGGTGTGATGTTGAGCTTGCCTTCGGCGGCTTTTTTGAAGGCGTCGAGGCTGAAGTTGGGCATGTTGCCCAGGACGCGGTGTGTGGGCAGGACGATCATGCCGGGGTCTTGCATCGAGATCATGACGAACAGGCAGTAGGCGGCGTTGCCGACGGGTTTGTTTTGCGCTTTGAGTTCGTTGTAGTGATTCAGCGCGGTGTTGTAGCGGTGGTGGCCGTCGGCGATGAAGAGGTCTTTGGATTGGATCGCCTGTTGGAAGCCGGCGACGCGCTGGGCATCATCGACGGCCCAGGTTTCGTGCAGCACATTGTCGTCGCTGGTTTTTGCGGTGTAGGTCGGCTCGGCGGAATCGATCACGGCGGCGAGGAGGTTGCCGATCGCCATGTCGGGGTCGGAGTAGAGCCCGAAGATGGGGGAGAGCTGTGCCTGGGTGGCGCGCATGAGTTTGAGGCGGTCTTCCTTGGCGGCGCTGAAGGTCTGTTCGTGGGGGTGGATGCCGCCTTTGCCGTCTGGGGATGGGCCGAAGGGTTGGACCTTGACGTTCCCGATCAGGCCCCGGCGTTTGAAGGTTTTCCCCCCGGAGCCCCCGGCCCCCCCGGCGACGGTGTAGGTCTGCTGGTAGACGAAAAACGCGGGGGTGGCCCGGCGTTCGAGCACGCCTTGCTCAAGCCACTTGCGGTAGGTCTCGCCTGCGCCGACGTAGGCCTCATCGGGCCCGACGGTTTTGGCGGGCAGGTGAGGCAGGTCGATGACGCTGATGTTGTTCGGGCTGGCGGCGACCAGTCGGCCCTTGGATGCGTGATCCAGGACGTCGTAAGGCGGGGCGATCCGGTCGGACAGGTCGTTGCCTGACTGGGTGGAATAGGTGACCGCGGGGATGGGTTGGATGTCGGGCATGGGGATAGGTCCGTGGGTATTCGTTGTCGGGGTCGAGCGGCGGCCGTCCGGGCCTCCCGCTTTCGGGGGCGACAGCTTACACAGCCCCGGGCTTGCGGGCGAACCCGCCCGGCGGCCAGGCCGTAGGAACAATCCCCGGACGGACCGGGTTATCAGAGAGTATCACTTTGGCTAATAGACAGGACCGCACCGACATGACCGCAACCCAAACCACCCCTTTAATCGCACCCCAGGGCCGTCGGCAACGCGCCAAGGCACTGGTTGCCCGGCTACGTCACAAGCAGCTCCTGTCGGCCTTGTCAGGCCGGGTGGTTGAGTCCGCGGTGTATGCACGAAGGGCTCTGCGCGTCCGCCGTAACGCCTGTGATTGCGTGGGCTGAAGCCGAGGCATCACCACTTATCCGGTAGCCGGATAGCGCCCGTGATTAGTACGGGGCTTTTTGTGGTGATCGTTCTGGATCGGGCGGCGTAAGGCTGCTAGAGTCGTGGCCGGTTACACGGCCCGTGACTTCTAACCAGCACCGAACCACCGATCATGGCACGCACTTCTCTTAAGGACGCCGACTCGATCGCCTGCAAGATCCGCCTGCTTAGCCGGGAGATCACCGCGTGCTCGGCCCGCCTGCTGGAGCCTATCGACCTGACACCCAGCCAATCCGATTTCCTCTATCACTTGACCCACGGCCAGACCTCACCGTCGCAGATCGCCCGCATGATGGGGATCGATGCGTCCAACCTCTCTCGGATGATCCGGCAGTTCGAGCAGCGGGGCCTGATCAAGCGCAAGGCGGATGAAGACAACCGCACCCGGATCGCCCTTCACCCAACCGCGGCCGGCCGCGCGCTCGCCACCGATTCGGACCCCCACGCGGAGTTGATCCGGGACACCATCAAAGAAGCCCTATCCGACACGGAGACGCGGTCTTTGCTGCGATCGATCCGTAAGCTCGGTGAGGCCCTGCGGGGTCTGGACGCCGAGGACCTGTCCAGGCCTGTCCGCCGCCGGTAACCCCACCCTATCTGCCTCAGCGGGACCACCGGATACTGCGCGATATTTTTCGCGGGGCCGTGAAATTGACGAAATAATAGTTGACTATACCACTGTTGTGCATATCAACCTATCCGGTCGTGTGCCCGGATTTCTCCCCGTGTCCTACTTTTCAAAGGAATCTCCCCATGGATACACCCCGATCTCGCCGAGGCCGGATACTGACCTATGCCATCGCTGGTGGCCTGGCTCTGGTTGGAGTTTTAGGCGTTGGCGGCTCGGCACAGGCCCTGTTGGCCGGCCCCGCTGTGCAGGATGTTGCCGACGATTCGGGCTCCGACAGTAAGCCTAAGCCCGATTGCGATCGCGTCTGCGAGAAGTAAATGCCACCCCCCCTGGTCCCTGCCGGGCGATCACTGAGTTCGGCAGGGGCCTTTTATTGATTTCTTCCCGGGTTGGCCCGCCACCGTGACGGGTGTGACTGATCTCAAACAGGTCGGTGCACCCGCTTAAACCGAATCCAAAATTTATACGAATCACGTTTTCAAATTGCGCGTTTGCCCCTCAGCCCCCGGCTTTGCCGGGGGATTTCATACGCACGTTAGCCAGACCCCCCGGCAAAGCCGGGGGCTGAGGGTGATGAAGATTCAAAGTGCGATCCTTATTAGATTTCTGACACCTCCCCTAACACAGAGGAACACCTGTTATGCAGATGAATTTACGCAACATCCCGCAGCTAGCCTGCCTTCTCGTCGTCACCCTGGGCCAGGCCGTCATGGCCCAAGAGAGTCATCATCCTGCCGCGGCCACGGCTCAGGCGGCGGTCAGACAGACCCAGATCACGTTCGAGCAGGGCAAGCTCATCGAGGCCGCGTTTATCAAGATCACCCCTGGTATGGAGGCTCGGCTCGATGAAGAGTATTTCAGCCAGGCGATGCCGCTTGCGATGTCCTATGGGATGAAGCCGCTTGGCCTGTTCAAGGTTACCCGTGTCGAGCTGGGCGAGGATGACGCGGGCCTGTGGGGCTTTTTCGAGTGGCCCAGCCTCGATGCAAAAGAACGGTTTGATGTCGACCCGCAGTTCGTCAAGCTCCGCGCGGTCCGCGACAGTATGCTGGACTCGGTCAAGATGATCTATCTCGACGTCGCCGAGACCACGAGGATCACCATCCGCGAAGACCGCACCTACGAATTCTTCGGCGGCTGGATCAATCGGCACAACGGCGCTCACCTGCAGCAGTATTTCGAGGTCGCCGGGCCCTGGCTCGCCAGCCACGGCGTGGTCTTCCCGGTGAAGTTCAACATCGTCGGATCGCCGGAGGACTACCGCTTCCAGCCCGACACGGTTGGCTTCGTTGAGTGGCCGAATAACTCTGTGAAGCAGGCGTGGTTCGATTCTGAGGAGTTCAAGGCCGTGGGGTATCACCGGGCCCTGGCGGCGGATCGGCTCTATGCGGTCGAGTCGAAGTTTGTCTTCAAGCAGTAATACCTTGAATGAAGGCGGCGGGCTCGGTCGGGTTAGGTCATGCCCTTTCCCGGCAATCCGGCCGAGCCACGCCCTTCTCGTTTTCATGCTTTTTGTTGCTTCACCCGGGTCGATTTAGTGCTCGGGTGATATCTCTGTGGTTGGCTCGCGAACGGCCCCGCCGGTACCTTAGCGGGCGATGACGAAACTCACCGCCGCGATCACCGTCCATAGCCTGGAACAAGCCCTTACCGCCGCCGCCCGTGCCGCGGAGTTGGGCGCGGACCTGGTCGAGTTCCGGATCGACACGTTTGCCGATGATCCTAAGGCCGTGACCGAGCTGGTCCAGCGGTCGGCGTTGCCTTGCATCATCACCTGCCGGCCAACGTGGGAAGGCGGGGCGTATGACGGGGACGAGCAGACGCGCATAAGTCTGCTGGAGCACGCCGGGATTGGGCCGCGCAAGCCGGTGTACATCGACCTGGAGCTGATTGCCTACCAGAAGTCGGCGAACCTTCGGCAAAAGATCTCTCTGGTCGTGGATGACCCGGATCGGCCCAGGCAGACCGATACCGGGCTGATCCTTTCGAGCCACGACTTCGACGGTCGGCCCAACGACCTGTTGCGCAAGGTCAAGGAGATGGCGGACACGCCGCTGTGCCGTGTGGTCAAGGTGGCCTGGCACGCGCGGTCGTTGCGTGACAACCTTGAGGCGTTCGAACTGATCCGTCAGCAGGTCAAGCCGATGGTTGCGCTTTGTATGGGGGAGTGCGGGCTGGCGTCGAGGGTGCTGGCGAAGAAGTTCGGTGCGCTGTTGACGTTTGCTTCGATTGACGAAGAAGAGGGCACCGCGCCCGGGCAGCCGACGCTGGGTGAGATCAAGGGACTATACCGCTGGGATGCATTGGACAGCGATACGCGGGTGTTCGGCGTGATCGGCCACCCGGTGGGGCACTCGATGAGCCCGCCGGTGCACAACGCCGGGTTCGACGCGGCGGGGGTGAATGGTGTGTACCTGCCGATGCCGGTCCCGCCGGAGTACGAGCACTTCAAGGCGACGGTGTCGTCCTGGATTGCCCAGCCGGGGCTACACTTCGGCGGGGCGAGCGTGACGATCCCGCATAAGGAAAACCTGCTGCGTTTTGTGAAGGAGCGTGGCGGGGCCGGGGGTGAGGTGGAACCTTTGGCGGAGCGGATCGGAGCGGCGAACACGTTGCACGTTCGGGATGACGGGTCGTTGTACGCATGCAACACCGATTATGCCGCGGCGCTGGACGCGGTCTGCGACGGATTATCGATTCAACGTGATGGGCTTGCAGGCAGGCGCGTTGCGGTGATCGGCGCAGGTGGGGCGGCGCGTGCGGTGGTCGCGGGGTTTGCGCATTACGGGGCGCGGGTCACGGTCTACAACCGCACAACTGAAAAGGCCCAGGCATTGGCCGAACAGTTCGAAGCAACCGCCGCACCGCTTGCCGAGCTGTCTGGATCCGAAGCAGATGTCTACATCAACTGCACGCCGATCGGGATGCACCCCAACGTCGATGCCTCACCGTTTGACATCATCAATCATCAATCAGAATCCACACATTCCCTCGGTCCGGGTGTGGTCGTGTTCGACACGATCTACAACCCGGTGCAGACACGGTTGCTGCGTACCGCCGCAGAGGCGGGTTGCGCAACGATACCGGGGACGGAGATGTTTGTCCGCCAGGCCGCGGCGCAGTTCAAGCTGTGGACCGGCAAGGATGCTCCGTGCGATGTTTTCCGGGACGTGTTGGCTGCTCATCTAACCAATAAACAGTCATGATTCAGTTGTGATGAATCTCCCCTGAGTATTGTCCACCATTCTCGTAGGCGGGTGTTTTGTTTGCAGATACACGAGACTATATTTAAGTTAAATATGAACTATATTGGATCATGCAAATGGGTGGTGTGGTAAAGCGCATAGTTTCTGTTGAGGGGGTGTTGCGGCAGGCTTCAGTGGTTTGATGGGTGGTTACCGTCCCGACAGCATCTCATCGACACGCACGAGTTGGTAGTCACGGGCGTGCAATTCATCGATCAACTCACCGAGTAGTAGATACATCTTGTCTTCGCGCTGGCTGCCCAGGTGTAATAGCAGGAGGTGGCCGTTGAGGCCGTCGGGGTCGGTGTGTTCTTCTTCAAGGATGTCGGCGAGTATTTGCCGGGAGGGTTTGAACGCCTTGTGGCCTTCTGGTGCCCAGTCCCGGTGTGAGCCGCTGCCGGGTGTAAAGTTGAATAGCCGACAGTTCATGTCCACGGCCCATGTGCTGTGTTGCTGGTTGTACCACTCGTAGGGCGGGATGAAGTGGATCAGTGCCCCTTTCGGCATCGCGCCAAAGGCCCGGAGTTCGTCGATGTTCTTACGCAGGTCGCCTTTGAATTGCGATTCGCTGACCAGTGATTCGTCGCGGCTTTCCCAGGGGGCGTAGAGCAGGTGTGCGTGTGAATGTGGGCCTAGGTAGTGGCCTTCGTCGGCCATGCGTTGCAGCCAGACGTCGTACCCGGGCACGGCGACATAACCGCCGGTCACGAAGAATGATGCCTTGACGTTCTTCTTAGCCAGCGTGTCGAGGATGTGTTGCGAGCCTCCGCCGTGCTCCCCGCCGGTGAAGATCAAGGCGAGTTTTTTATTGCTTCTGTCGCCACGGATGACGCCGCCTTGGTCCCAGGTCCAGGCGGGGTTGGGCTGACAGACCAGCGTGGGGGCGCAGCCCGTGGCCAACACGCATAGGGCAGCTATGGCAATAAGTGTCGTCATGGGAGGCGCGTGTGTCATTGCCACACCTCGATCAGTAATAGAAGCGAGACGGTCCCGTCGATGATGGGTTCGTTGGTGGAGAAATCGGCGAACAGGTCGTGGTAGACGCCGATGTCGGACTGGAACCTTGCGAGGTTGTCATTGCCGAAGTCGCCGAACTTCAGGCCGTCGTTGATGTCTTTGTAGACCGGGCCGTCGACCAATCCGCCGACGGGGAGGTGTTTTTTGAGTTTCCAGAAGAGGTGGTGCGGCTTGCTCGATGCGACGCCGTCTTCGGGCACGCCGATGACCATCGAGACGCCCCAGGGGTTTCGGCCGAAGATCCAGTCGCGTGCCTCGGTTGCGAGCATGCGGTAGGTCGTATCGCCGGTCATCTGCTCGTAGAGCTGGGCCTGTGTGGCGAATGCGACGACGTCGTTGGTCGAGCACCAGACCAGCGGGGTGCCCAGGCGGTAGGGGTTTTTCTCGGCGCGTTTACGGAGGCGTTCCAGGCCGTCGCGGTAGTAGGCGGCGAGTTTTGTTTTAGTCGCCTCATCGACGTGCCGGTAGAGCCGCCAGTGTGCGAGGTTGACGTAGGGGAAGAACTCGTAGTGCCCGTGGCGGTCTTTGCCCATCCATCGGCTTACGCCTGCGGGCTCGGCGAAGCGCAGCGCGTCGTCGAGGTATTTTTCTTCACCGGTGGCGAGGAAGAGTTCGGTGGCGGCCCATTGCAGGTCGTCGTGGTAGGTGCTTTCGCCGTAGCAGTAGGGGGCGCGGACGGGGACGGACATGGCGTTGCCGGGGTTATTTTTGGCGAGCTGGTACAAGGATTTGGCGGCGTCGAGGTCGCCGGCGAGCGCCATTGCAGCGGCGGCGCGTCCGGCGAGGCTGGCGAGGCCGGTCGATTCGTTTTTGTGTTTGGGGCCCTCGGGTTTTCCGGTTGCGCGCCACGCCGAGCGTGGCCCGCCTGGGCCGTGTCCGTAGTCGGATTGATCGTCGTGCCAGAGTGTGTTCGGCGGGAGGTGGTCGCGGTCGTCGCCGATCTGCACGTAGATCGTCCGCGGATTGGGATGGATACGCCGAACCAAATCAGCGCCCCAGTCGGCCTCGGCTTCGTGCCCCGCCAGGTAGAGCGCGGCGACGCAGTAGGTGGTGGTGATCATGTGCTTGAGCCGGTCGCCGGCATCGTGCCAGCCGCCGCGCAGGTCTACTTTTTCGCCGGTGGTCGTGTCGACCCCGTCTTCCTGGTGGCAGCGTTTACCGGTGACCGGGTTCTCGCCGCAGCGTTGCAGTTGCATGAACTCGATGAGTTTGCCGGGCACGGAATCGTACACGTGATCGCCGATGCCAAATGGCAGGGATTGTTTGTCTTTGAAGGTGACGCGGTATCTGCCGGGAGTTTTGTGGGTTGAGAAATTCAGCCGGTAGTTGTGTGCGAACGGTCCCCACGCGCCCTGGTCTTCGCCGAGGCCATCGGAGAAGTCGCCGACGCTGAACGTGCCTTCAAGCGGCAGGTCGCTTGAGAGGATCGCGATCTTCGGGTCGTCGGGCAGGTACCCGATCTGGTTGGCGCGGATCCACACGCCCTCTGCGCATGCGTCTTGTGCAGAAGCCAGGACCAGTAGTGTGGCAAGAAAAGGAAGGGGGTGGCGCATGGGCATGCTCCCGTATAACGGCATTGTCTTGGTTGATTGTACCGTTTGTGTTTTGCTAAGCCGCAAGCGGCTAGGGGGCAAGATCAATCAGACATGCGAATCGAACGCGGCTTGGTAATGGCGGATCACGGGGTCGGCACCGGGCGGGAGGTTCACGGCGACGACGTCGAAACGGATCGGGAGGCCGTGCAGCCCGTAGCGTCGTACTACCTGGGCGGCCAGGGCGGTGAGCCGGCGTTGTTTGTGGTGATCGACGCGCAGCTCCGGCAAGGCTTTGGGGTCTTCGGCCGTTTTGACCTCGACGATCACGACCGTTTTGCCATCGGGCGCCAGGGCGACGATATCGATTTCCCCGAAACGGTTGCGGAGGTTTTGCGCCATCAGGCGGTAGTGTTTTTTCTTCAGCATCCGTGCCGAGAGACGTTCGCCACGCGCGCCGTTGGTTGACCTGTGTTGCAGCTTCAGGCGGGCCGCGTCAGCGAGGCGGTGCAGCCAACCAAGGAGAGTGTGGCCGGGGGGCACCTGGGGTCACCCGCCCGTCTTGGCGTAGCGGTCCATCGCGATCTGAAGCAGGCTCAGTGTCATCTGCTCGATCGAGTTGTAGCTGCCGTTTTCGAAGAGCCTCTCGCGGTATTTTTCCGAGTGCTCGCGTAGCTGCTGTTCGAAAAGGGTTGCGTGGATCCGTGTCTGGACCTCCATCAGGGGTTGGCCCGGGGGCTGTTCGAGTTTCTCGACGCAGACGAACCACTGTTTTTCATCGACGGCGATCGGTCCGGCGCACTGGCCGGCCGGCAGGCCGAGGGTGGTCTGGTTGACCGTTGGGTCGGCGAAGAGCTGTTCGCCGGCCATCGCGCCCATGAGCCCGCCGGTGTCTGGCCGGAACAGGTTGAAGTCGCTCTTCGCGGCCTCGGCGAAGGGGGTGCCCTGGTCCAGCAGCGTGCGGATCTGTTGGGCGTCCTCTTCGGACAGGGTCTGGATGACCCGGACGGTCCGTTGTGAGGGGGGATTAAATACGTCGTAATGATCCTGGTAGTAGCGCTTGACGTCCTTGCGTGTGACATTGACCTTGGGCCGGAGCTTCTGCTGCATGTACCGCGAGACGACGGCGGCCTGCCGCCAGTTTTCAAGGGTCTGGTCCATGTTCAGGCCGGTCTTTTCGATGAGGTTGGCCTCTGCGAGGGCGGGCGAGCCCTGGCCGTACTCCCTGAGGAGCTGCTCGCGGTAGTGGGACTGGGCGCCGGTCAGGCCCTGGCGTTCCGCGTCGGAGAGGGCTCGTTTGGCCTCGCCGTAGATCAGGGCATCGGTGACCATGCTGTTGAGCTTGATGGCGATCCGCTCGGCGGCCCGCTTGCGGAAGGTTTCGCGGGGCAGTTCCCGGCCCCAGCGTGAGAAAGTTTCGCGGAGCTGTTCGTCCAGTACGGCGTTGGTGTAGATCGCCCGGCCGTTGACCTGCCCGATCATGCCGTCAACGCTGTAGGTTTCCGCGTAGACCGCCTGGGGTTGGATCAGGAGTACGCACACCAGAAGGCCTGCGAACCCCAGCCGGGCCAGGCCCAGCATCCGATTGTTGTCCAGCCGATCCCAAGCGGTCATGGCGGTCCATGGGTGCGATGCACCTTGTATTTCTGCGGTGTTTTCCGGTGTGAGGTTCATGGGGGTCAGTGTAAGTTGCGCGTGTAGGCCGGGCAATACGATCGGCCGATGGGCATGGGGCCGGATTTCAAAAAAAATAATAAAACACTGTCAATAATATATTTATATATAGTAGACTGTCATTTTCACAGGTGTAACCGGGTCATTTGGCATCGAGTCGCGGTGGCTGTGCCGGGGTTGATGCCGGCTTCATGCGGATCCTCTTTTGGGTCCTCTGAGGGCTTGCTGTAGGGGGTGGATCGGAGATTGATCGGTTAGCCGGGGCCCTGGTACATCATTTTATTGGGCGGAAAATATTCCAGACCGTGATTGAATCGGGTCGAAGTCTGGCCACAGGGTGCTGCGCTATTCTCGCAGGCGTGAAACCTTGGTGGCGACTTTGTCACCAGACGTTCTGTTCGCTATTGTTCGCACTGCGGTGGCTCGTGGCGGTATGCGTCAAGCTACACCGGCGTTAAGGAAGCGCCAGGGTTTCTACGAGAAGAGGCGGCCCGTATTCACGCTATGTCCAACGATCAGACCCCGTCAGACAAATTTGTCTTCCCCCGATGGGCCAACTACCTGTTGCCTCTTATCGTTGTTTTGGTCGCTGGGGGCGGGGCGTTAACGCCCGCGATCGTCGGGCTTGGGTTCTCGGCGAGCACGTTGAACGTCGGCTACGCGCCGGTGCAGCCGGTCCCGTACAGCCACGCCCTGCACGTCGGGGAGCTGGGGCTGGACTGCCGGTACTGCCACACGACGGTGGACGACGCCTCGTTCGCGGCGATCCCCCCGACGCAGACGTGCATGAACTGCCACGCCGGGATCCGTGCGGACAGCCCACGTCTCGAGGCGGTGTTCAAGAGCAACGAGACCGGCGAGCCGGTGCCTTGGGTCAAGGTCCACGACCTGCCGGATTATGTTTACTTCAATCACTCGGCCCACGTGAACAAGGGCGTGAGCTGTGTGAGTTGTCACGGGCGGGTCGACAAGATGGAAGTGGTCCAGCAGACCAAGCCGCTGAGCATGGGCTGGTGCCTGGACTGCCACCGTCAGCCCGAGAAGCACCTGCGTCCGTTGGACAAGGTGACGGACCTGGCCTGGGAGCCCGATGCCCAGCCCGGCGAGACGCCCGAGCAGGCGCAGCTGCGTGTCGGCCTGCACCAGAAGCAGGAACTACTGATCAACGATGAAGCCTATATGACGAGTTGCTCCACTTGCCACAGGTAAACGACAAATCGACGGGCAGCGTGTACTGGCGCAGCCTTGAAGAGTATTCGGCCGACCCGAAAGTCAGCGAGCTTCTCAAAGAGGAGTTCGCGGGCTATGACCCCGACGACGTGTTGTCGGTGTCGCGTCGGCGATTCATGCAGCTGATGGCGGCGTCGATGTCGCTTGCCGGGCTGACCCTGGCGGGTTGCCGGCGTTGGCCCGAGGAGAAGCTGGTGCCGTTCGCCGCCAGGCCCGAGGGCCGGACACCGGGCGTGCCGACGCTTTATGCCTCGATGATCGAGCGGGGCGGGATCGCCAACGGCGTGCTGGTGTCGAGTTTTGACGGCCGACCGATCAAGGTCGAGGGCAACCCGCTGCACCCCGGATCGCTGGGAGCCGCCGACGCCTTCACCCAGGCCAGCGTGTTGCAGATGTACGACCCGTACCGCCTGCGTCAGATCACCAAGGGCAAGGACGACGGCGACGGGACCAAGCCGACCTGGGCCGACTTCAAGGACTTCTCGGATGAACTGATCGGGAAGATCAAGAAGAAGCCCGGTTCGTTTGCGGTGTTAAGTGAAACAAGCTCCAGCCCCTCGCTGGCACGGATGAAGGACGGGCTGCTCGCTGCGTTCCCGGGTGTGAAGTGGTACGAGTACGAGCCGATCAACCGGGACAATGAGATCGAAGGCGGGAAGCTGGCGTTCGGCAAGCCGGTGCGTCCGCAGTACCACCTGGACAAGGCCGAGGTCATCGTCTGCTTCGACAGCGACCTGCTGGGCAGCCACCCCAACCAGGTGCGTCACGCCCACGACTGGGCCCAGGGGCGTAAGAGCGCGGATGAAGGGAAAATGAGCCGGCTGTACGCGGTGGAGTCGACGATGTCGATCACCGGCGGCGTGGCCGATCACCGCCTGCCGACGCGGTCGGCAAATGTCGGCGAGTTGGTGGTGGCGTTAGCGCAGTTATTGAAACTGCGGTCGGGTCAATCGAATCTCAACGGGTCGAGCGCGTTTATCGAGGCGATGGTGAACGACCTGGCCAGCCACAGGGGCAAGAGCCTGGTTGTCGCCGGTGCGAATCAGCCGCCGCAGGTCCACGCCCTGTGCTGGGCGATCAACGACGCGTTGGGCAACATCGGGCACACCGTCGAGGTGACCGAGGAGCTAAGCAACCTCGGCGGAACGACCAAGGGCTGCTTCCCGGACATCGCCGAGTTGGACAACGGGATCAAGACCAACCGGATCAAGCACCTGCTGGTTTTAGGGGGCAACCCGGCGTATGACGCGCCCGCCGACCTTGGCTTTGTTAGCAAGTTCCAGCGGCTCGAGACCACGATCCACCTGACCGAATACCGCAACGAGACGTCTCGGCTTTGTGACTGGCAGTTGCCACGGGCGAATTACCTGGAGTGCTGGTCTGATGGCCGGGCGTGGGACGGGACGCTGAGCATCCAGCAGCCTTTGATCCTCCCGATCGCGCGCAAGGGCAGCGAATCCAAGAGCCCCGCGGAACTGATCGCGACGATGCTCGGGGAAGACGCGGCCGACGGGTACACGATCGTCCGCCAGACGCTCGCTCAATACCTGCCGACGGTTGGGTTTGAGGGTGCCTGGCGTAAGGCGTTGCACGAGGGGCGGGTCGAGGGCTCGGCGCTCAAAGCGTTGAACGATCGGCCCCAGCCGGTGACCAACCTGGACGGGCCACCGCTCGCTGAACCGGGCGGCTTCGAGCTGACGTTCCAGCCGGACCCGGGCGTGTACGACGGTCGTTTCGCGGACAACGGCTGGCTGCAGGAGCTGCCCGGCCCGCTGACGAAGATGACCTGGGACAACGCGGCCCTGATCAACATCGCCGATGCCGAGAAGCTGGGCGTGAAGCAGGGCGACGTGATCACGATCACGGTCGACGGCAAGACGCTGGAGATCGCGGCGTACCTGATGCCCGGGCAGGCCGCCGGTTCGGTGGCGTTGGCTCTGGGTTACGCGCGAACCGCGTCGGGCCCCGTTGGACTTGGCGTGGGGTTCAACACCTACGCGCTACGGACCAGCCAGCGTCCCGGGATCGCCCGTGGTGCCACACTCACCAAGACCGGCAGACACTACGACCTGGCGCTGACGCAGAACCACCACCTGATCGACGACATCGGCGCTGAGCTGACCCGCGATCGTGTCGGGGCCAAGAGCCACAGCGGGATGATCATCAAGGAAGCCTCGTTCGAGGCGTACCAGAAGAACCCAGACTTCGTTAAGAAGGGCAGCCACGGCGATGTGAACCTTCAGCTGTGGGATCCGCCTTACGGGACCGAGCCCAAACGTGAGGGCGGCCCCGAAGCGTTCAACCACCCGCACGCCTGGGGGATGACGATCGACATGAGTTCGTGCATCGGCTGCAACGCCTGCGTGGTTGCCTGCCAGGCCGAGAACAACATCCCCGTGGTCGGCAAGGAGCAGGTCCTGCGTAGCCGGGAGATGCAGTGGCTTCGGATCGACCGGTACTTCAAGACGTCGGATGACGACAAGCACGCCGAGCGTCCCGAGGTCGTGCACCAGCCGATGATGTGCCAGCAGTGCGAAAACGCCCCGTGCGAACAGGTCTGCCCGGTGGCGGCGACCGTGCACGATGCCGAGGGGCTGAACGTGATGGTCTACAACCGCTGCATCGGCACGCGGTACTGCTCGAACAACTGCCCGTACAAGGTCAGGCGTTTCAATTACTTCGACTTCCATTCCAAGAACCCGCGCGGCACAGGCATCCCGGGCATCCAGGCCAAGCCCTGGCTGCCGATGGACCCGCTCAAGGCGTTCCCGGATCAGCAGCAGGAAAACTCGATCGACAAGATCAAGCGGATGGTCTTCAACCCCGACGTCACGATCCGGATGCGCGGCGTGATGGAGAAGTGCAACTACTGCATCCAGCGGATCAAGCGACAGACGATCGACACGAAGAACCGCTTCGCCCGGGGCGAGCGAGACAAGGCGACCGTCGACGATGGTGTGATCACCACAGCCTGCCAGCAGTCCTGCCCGACGCAGGCGATCGTGTTCGGCGATCTGAACGATGCCGAGAGCGACGTGACTAGGAGCCAGCAGAACCCAAGGTCGTACAGCGTGCTGGACCTATTAAACACCCGGCCCCGTTCGACGTACCTCGCCAAGCTGCGCAACCCAAGCCCCGCGTTGACCGGCAATCACAAGGTCGATGACAAGGGCCACGCTAGCGGACACACCCAGAGCCCCGAACCCCAAGGGGCCCAAAGCTAAGTCATGGCAACCATCACCACCCAACCTGATGTCCCCAAGCCGTTGATCGATAACACGGCCGACGACCCGACCCGCCGCGCGCCGCTGGTGTTGGGGGACAACGACTTCACGACGATCACCGACAAGGTCACCGGCATCGCCGCGGGCAAGCCGCCGATCAGTTGGTGGTTTGCTTTTGCGATAGCGTTATCCCTGCTTACGTTCCTCGGGGCCCTGATCGGGTACCTGGTTACGACCGGTGTGGGCGTCTGGGGCAACAACCAGCCGGTGAGTTGGGGCTTCCCGATCATCAACTTCGTGTTCTGGGTCGGGATCGGTCACGCCGGGACGCTGATCTCGGCGATCCTGTTCCTGTTCAGGCAGAACTGGCGTACGGCGATCAACCGATTCGCCGAGGCGATGACGATCTTCGCGGTCATGTGCGCCGGGCTGTTCCCGGGGATCCACGTCGGCCGACCCTGGCTGGCGTACTGGCTGGCGCCGATCCCCAACCAGATGGGGATGTGGCCTCAGTTCCGCTCGCCGCTGCTCTGGGACGTCTTCGCGGTCGGGACCTACGCGACCGTGTCGCTGCTGTTCTGGTACGTCGGGATGATCCCGGACCTCGCTACCCTCCGCGACCGCTGCAAGAACAAGTGGGGGCAATTGGGCTACGGCCTGTTCAGCCTCGGTTGGACCGGATCAAGCCGGCACTGGCACCGTTATGAGAAGGCGTACCTGCTGCTGGCGGCGCTGGCGACCCCGCTGGTGCTGTCCGTGCACTCGGTGGTGTCTTTCGACTTCGCGGTGGCGCAGCGACCGGGCTGGCACACCACGATCTTCCCGCCCTACTTTGTCGCCGGGGCGATCTACGGCGGGTTCGCGATGGTCATCACCCTGGCCGTCCCCGCGCGGGCGATCTTCGGGATCCAGGACATCATCACCGATCGGCACATCGAGAACTGCTGCAAGGTTATGCTCGGGACCGGGCTGATCGTGATGTACGGGTACTCCACCGAGTTCTTCACCGCCTGGTACTCGGGCGCCCACTACGAGCAGGCCGCGTTCCTGAATCGGGCGCTTGGGCCTTACCACTGGGCGTTCAAGGTGATGATCTTCTGCAACTGCATCGGCCCGCAGATCATGTGGTTCAAGTGGGCCCGGCGTAACGTTTACTTCATCATGTTCGCGGCGATGTGCGTGAACGTGGGGATGTGGTTCGAGCGTTTCGTGATCGTGGTGACCAGCCTGCACCGGGACTTCCTGCCGTCGAGCTGGGCCATGTTCCACCCGACCTGGGTCGATATCGGGATGTTGGTTGGGTCGTTCGGGCTGTTCTTCACGTTCTTCCTGCTGTTTTGCAAGTTCCTGCCGGTGATCGCGATGGCGGAGATCAAGACCGTGATGCCTCAGGCCCACGACATCGTGCATGAGCCCGGCGAGCCGTACAACCCCGATGAGGGCCAGGCCGACTACCGTCCGGACCACCCGATCACCGACAGGGAGGGCAACTGATGACACAAGTCATGGACCCACCCACGATCGAAACCGCGACCGGATCGCCCGCGAAGCTGCACGGCATGATTGCCGAGTTTCAGACGGTCAACGACGTCGTGCGAGCCGCGAAGAAGACCCGAGACGAGGGGTTTAAGCACTGGGACGTGCACAGCCCGTTCCCGGTTCACGGGATCGACGCCGCGATGGGGATCCGCCCGACCATCCTGCCGTGGATCGTATTGGCCTGCGGAGTGACCGGGACGATCGTCGGTCTGTTGCTGACCTTGGGGACGATGGCGACGGACTCGATCGATCTGCCGGGCCTGCCGGGGGCGGCGGCCCCGATCCGCGGGTACCGGTTCCTGATCTCGGGCAAG
>JAJDCV010000172.1 GCA_029260675.1 Phycisphaeraceae bacterium | reverse complement strand
ATCGGCGGGCGGTTGGGGTCATGACGCGAGTGGGCTCGCTAAACCGCAAGCGTGGGTCGCGGCGGTTTCAGAGTAATCAAACGGTGTCATGCGGCGCGGCGGTATTCGTGGGTCTGTTGTGACGGCAGCGCGGCGCTCAGCGGTTTGCGGGCGACCCCGACGACGCTTTGGCCGAAGGGCAGACGGACCAGTTTTTCCAGACGGCTGAGGACCGGGACCAGGCGGTTAAACCAGACGGCCTGACCGCCGGGCACGGTGGTCTTCTTGAGTACGACGCTGTTGAACCACCATCCAAACAGGCCCACGGCATTACTGTACCGGCCTTCGATCCACTCAAGCCCGGCGTCCTGCATCGCGTCACGCAGGGTGGCGACGGTGTACCGGCGGTGGTGGCCCAGTTCAATGTCGAGCTTGCCAAACGCGACCGGCCCGGCGGGGACAAAGATCACCGCCTTGCCGCCGGGGCGCAGGTGCGTTGCGACTTGCTTCAGTGCGCCGACGTGGTCTTCGATGTGCTCAAAGACGTTGCAGCTCACGGCGGTATCGAAGCAGGCGTGGTCCTGGGTCGGCGGTGCCAGGTCCGCCAGCGTGCAGCGGTGGCTGGTCACTGATTGGCTGTCGGTGAAGCGCAGGCGGAAGCGGTCGATGAATCGCGCGATGGGATCGATCCCGACGACTTCATCCGCGGACTGGGCCAGGAATTGAGTGATGTTGCCCGTGCCACACCCAACTTCCAACACGCGCCCGGCGACGTGGGGTTTAAGCAGGTCGAAGACCCAGCGGTTATAGGCCCCAAGGTCTTCGATAAGGTCCAGCGAATCCTCGATGACACCGGTCGATGAATCGATCTCATAGGCATCGGCGGCGAGGGAGCGCGGGCTGATGCGGAGTTTGTGAGTTTCAGCTTGAGTCATCCGTGTGTCCTGTGCCGCGGGGTACATCGGGCTGCCCAGCGGTCGTGGTCTGCGGTAAGTCGGGAGTCCTCATGGGTATCGGCTGGATCGATTAGGGCGATTAGGCTGTTTGGTGTGGTGATGAGCGTGCCGGCTCCAATGGCCGTGAGCGGGGATACCGAGTCATTATCGGTCTGGCAGTTCCGTTTGGGGGGACCTTCAGGCCTCTATCGAATGTGCCGACTGTAAGGGTTGTGTGGCTGCGCACCCGCGGCCCGAGTTAGATCGAGGTTCCCGGTGAACCCAAATGGAGACGCCCCATGCCCCAGGTACTGAGCATCGTCATCCCGGTTTACAACGAGCGTGACCTGTTGCCGCAGGTGCTTGAGCGCGTGGAGCAGGTGCAGTTGCCAAACGGGCTTGAACGCCAGGTGGTGATTGTCGATGACGGATCGACCGATGGGACGCGCGACGTGTTGCGTGGCCTGATCCGCGAACGGCCAGACTACATCATCCACTTCCACGAGCAGAATCAGGGCAAGGGAGGCGGCGTCCGCACGGGCATGAAGCTGGCGACCGGCGACATCGTGCTGATCCAGGACGCCGACCTGGAGTACAACCCGCGCGACTACGCGCAGCTGCTGACGCCGATCCTGGAGAACAAGGCCGACGCCGTGTTCGGCTCGCGGTTCATCGGGGACAGCCGGCGTGTACTGTACTTCTGGCACTCGGTGGCGAACAAGATGCTGACGACGCTGAGCAACATGCTCTCGAACCTGAACCTCACAGACATGGAGTGCTGCTACAAGGTGTTCACCCGGGAGCTGGCGGATCGGCTTGAGATCACCGAGCCGAGGTTCGGCCTGGAGCCTGAGATGACGGCGAAGGTCGCCAAGCTCAACGCGCGTCTGTACGAGGTCCCGGTCAGCTACGACGGGCGGACCTACGCAGAGGGCAAGAAGATCACGTGGAAGGACGGCGTGTCCGCGCTGCGGTGCATCCTGAAATACAACCTGATGACGGCCAGGCAGCCCGCGGTCGCGCCCCGGGTCGAGCAGGTCACGGGTGCCGGGCCGATCCCGATCACGGGGCACACACATCAGACAGACCAGAACGGCGAGAACGATCACGATATGAAAAAGGCGGCGTAACAAGAGGAAAGCATAAACGGGGCCGATTAGCGGCCGGGAGAAACCCATAACTCCTCCGCGTGGACCAGAGTAGTGACAGCCACGTGGTTCAGACCAGTGTCTAAGCCATGATCAAGTTCGGACTCAATTCGCTCACCACGATTTTAGGTGAGACCGTCAAGCACTCGAGCGAAGTCGAGGGCAATGCTATGAAACAAGTAACATTCTTATCGTTGATGACCGTCCTGGGCGCGGTCGGCGCGATGCAGACGCCGTTCTGGGGCGTGCTTCTGTATTACACGCTGGCGATGCTCCGGCCACAGCACCTGTGGGAATGGGCGTTGGATGGCAGCATCCGCTGGTCGCTGCTGGCCGCGATGATAACGCTGCTGAGCTTCTGGCTGCACCTCAGCCGGCTGATCACACGCAGCGCGTTCAACAGCATGGTCACCCTGATCATCCTCTACGCCGTGTTGGTGATGTTCAGCACGATCACCGCGTTCAACCCGCAGATCGCGCAGGGTTGGGCGATCGAATACGCGAAGGTTATGATTATCGCCGTGGTCGCCAGCATGGTGATCGAACACTTCTGGCAGGTCAGGTTGTTGGCTCTGATGGTCTTGTTGATGTTGGGGTACATCGCCTGGGAGATCAACTTCCTGTACTTCTTCCAGGGCGGCCGGCTTAACATCTTCCACTACGGGTATGGCGGCCTGGATAACAACGGCGCGGGCCTGCTGCTTGCGATGGGGGTCCCGTTCGCGTACTGCTTCGCGCTGTCGCCGGAGAAGGGCATCATGCGGTGGTGGCCTGTGGCGGCGGCGTTCCTGGGGCTGGTCATTCTCCACGCGGTCATGATGACCTACTCACGCGGGGCGATGTTGGCCACGGCGGTGGGCATCCTCTGGGTGTTGATCCACCACCGTCCCCGGTGGCAGTCGGGTGCGGCCGCGATCGGGCTGGTGTTGGTTCTCTCGGTGATGGCCGGGCCCCAGATCCAGGAGCGTTTCCTGTCCACGACCAACTACAAGACAGATGCCTCGGCCCTGTCACGTTTTGAATCCTGGTCAGCCGCGTGGCAGATCGCCTGGGAAAACCCGGTGCTGGGCAAGGGCATCCGCAACTCCAATCAATACACCCACAACTTCGGCGCAGACTACCAGGGCCGAACCATCCACAACCAGTACCTGCAGATCGCGGCCGACACCGGTATCCCCGCGGCGGCGCTGTACATGCTGATGCTGGGTTTTGGGATGTGGAATTTCAGGCGTGCACGGATGATGTGCCGGGATTCGCTCAAGGACGCCCCGGATGAAGACGCCAGACAGCGGATCCAACACGCCTCGCGGATCTGCCTGGCGTGCCAGGCGAGCCTGCTGATCTTCATCTTCGATGGGATGTTCCTCTCCCTGGAGATGTTCGAGACACCCTGGCTCCTGATGGTGATAGCGGGCGTGCTGCCGCGCGTGATGAAACCCCACCTGGAGTCGTTGTGCTCGCCGGCCGAAGACGAAGAGGCGCACATCGATCTGCCGTCTCCCATCACACCTAGGGGGATCAAAGAAGCCCTTACCAAACCACGACTGCCGGGCACCACGACTACCCCGGTGTGATCCGATTAGAAACCTATGACCGCGATCAGCACACACGTCGAACGATCCCTGGCACAGACCGTGGCCGTCACCGGCCGGTGGAAGGCTGGCAGTACGCATACTCGGATCATCAATAAGACTCTGTCGCTTGTTGATTTCACCGCACGGGGCGTCTTCCACGTCTGGCGCAACCGCCGGTACCTCACCCTGGTGAAGCTGGCGAACATGGCGCTGGTCAACGTGCAGTTCGTGCTTAAGACCGAGCGTGTGATCGGTCGGCCGTACTCGATGAAGATCGAGCCGACCAACATCTGCAACACGAAATGCCAGCTCTGCCCCACCGGGATCGGTCTGGAAGGTCGGCCCAAAGGCAAAATGGACCTGGACCGGCTCAAGAAGCTGATCGACTCACTGAGTTGGCACCTGCGCGACCTGGACCTGTCGATGTGGGGCGACCCGCTGATCGTCCCGGACATCTACGAGATGATCCGCCACGCACACGACCGGTGTATCTGGACCTATATCAGCTCGAACCTGCACGCGTTCAAGCTCAACCCCAAGCCGGGACAGAAGAGCCAGGCCGAGTTGCTGGTCGAGTCCGGGCTGGACACGCTGACCTGCTCGCTGCACGGCGCGTCCCAGGCGACTTATGAGATCTATCAGCCCGGCAAGAACTTCGATGAGGCGGTCGAAAAGGTTAAGCACATCCTCTCGACCCGCGACAAGATGGGTAGCAAGACCCCCGCGGTTCAACTCAACTTCGTCGTGACCAAGCACAACGAGCACGAGTGCGGCGAATTTCAGAAACTCGCCGATGAGCTTGGCTGTAAGGCCGTTTTTTCGACCGCATCCATGAACGCACGCTTCCAGGGCCAGGATCACAAGCTCCAGACGCTTGGGTTGGCCGACGACCTGCTGAAGAAGAAAGTCCGGACGCACCTGGAGGACTGGCTGCCCAGCGATCCGCTGTTCGTGTTTGAACCCTACAAGAAAATGAAACTGACCGGCGAAGTCGACGACGGGGACTACAACGGCAAGAAACCGTTCGCCTGCTCCTGGCCCTGGCGACAGAGCGTGATCAACTGGGACGGCCAGGTCGTGGCGTGCTGCGGCTCGTTCGATCCCGGCGAAGACCTCGGCGACGTCTTCGAGCACGGCTTCGCCAAGGTGTGGAACAGCAAGCCGTACCGGCTGGCTCGACGCAGCTTCAAAAGACGTCTGACCGATGAGCAGGCTAAGGATAACGCCTGCGCCAACTGCCCGGGATTCATGCTTTAATCACCACGCGATTCTTACACCCGCTATGGCTAACGACCCGACACAAAACCTCAACCTGACCGCCGGCGACCTGTTCCCGGACAAGCCGGACAGGGAAGGGCTGGATACAGCACCCGCTTATCGACCAGCACCGGCCGAGGATATGTCCGGCTATGAGCGATCGGCCTGTGATGCGCTCACCGAGGATCCTGCACGGCCCATACCTAAAACAGATCCCGTCCCGCAGACCGGCGCAACCTACAAGCCGGCCACAGTCCTGCACGCCCGGGTCGTGGCGGGCTGCGGCGGCGGGCCCGAGAAAACGATTTTTCGCAGCCCCAAGTTCACCGACCCCGCCCGCTTCAAACTGGCGGCCGGGTACCTTTATCCCCAGGGCGATCCGGGGATGTGTGTGATCCGCGACAACGCCAAACGCCTGGGCTGCCCGCTGTATGAAATCGCCGAGGCGCACGCGCTGGACTACCACGCCGCCGACGCGATGGCTGAGCTCTGCCGGGATCTGAACGTCGACATCTGGCACAGCCACGACTACAAGACCAACGTGCTTGGCCGGCTGATCCGCCGAAAGCACCCGATGAAGCTGGTCACCACCGCGCACGGGTTCACACGCGAGACCTGGCGGACACGCCTGTACTACCACCTGGACAACCTGGCGATGCTCGGCTACGACCACGTCATCGCCGTCAGCCCGCCGCTGGTTAAGCACTGCGCTTACCACGGCGTGAACCCCGATAGGCTGACCTACATCCCAAACGCGATCGACACGGGCGAGTACACACGCACACGATCCACCTCCCAGGCCAAGGCCGCGATGGGATTACCGATCGGACGCTTCGCTATCGGTGTCATCGGCCGACTCAGTATTGAAAAAGGCGTCGATCGTGCGATCCGCATGATGCCTGACCTGCTCCGCGCCAACCCGCAGGTCGAGCTGCACCTGATCGGTGACGGCCCACAGCGTCAGGAACTGCACACCCTCGCCGACCAGCTCGGCGTCGCCAACGCGATCCGCTGGTGGGGTTGGCAGAGCGATGCCCGTCCGATCTACGAGATACTCGACACCCTGCTGCTGCCCAGCCGGACCGAGGGCCTGCCCAACGTCGTCCTCGAAGCCATGGCCATGGGCGTCCCCGTCGCCGCCACCGACGTCGGCGGTGTCCGTGACCTGTTAGACAACGGCGATTGCGGCATCATCCTCGGCGAACACGAACTCGCCTGGCCCAACCAGATCACCCCCCTGCTCTCTGACCCCAACCTAAGAGAATCCCACACCCACAAAGCCCACCAACGCGTCCACGATTCTTTTAGTTTTCAATCGCGGATGCAGAAGGTGATGGGTGTGTATGACCGGGTGTTGGGGCGGAGTGTAACGCAGAACGCCGCATCTGCTGTATTGGCAGACTCGACACACCTCGCAGCTTGATAGATTGCCGCGGCTTGATACGAATCCGTCTCCCGAAATCACTCCACCAATCGTGAGCTATTTAGTAGGACACGGCGTCAGTCGGGTCAAGTTGCAAACCCGTGAGTTGTGCCTCAGATACCACAGCCATTAATTCGCCGGTGCGCTGTGTATAGAGCCAACCTACACTCGGTCCTATCTTATCGATGCTTTCAACAACCAAAGAACTACCGTTCAACGGATTGATGGCGGCATCGCGGAGATATGGGCCAAATGTTCCGGAACCCGACTGGGCCTGTGCGAACACTCTCCCTCTTGCGTCGGTCGAACCGACCAACTGATCCCATCCACCGGCAAGGCTTGGGTATTGGCCTTGGTGCTGCACCTGATAGAGTTCTAATTGTGATCGCACCGTCATTAACGTGCTCATCAGCGATGCGGCTTTTGCAGCACCCATCGCTTCGTCCCGCTCCGCTTCGATTCGACGGAAAGCATCATCGTCGTCGAGGCGAATACCTACCATCTGCTCAAGGTTGGCCAGCTTATGTTCGATCGCGATGACCCGCAGCTCAAGCGTGCTCGGCGTCTGCTGCTTATCCGCCATACTGTAATCAGGGCTCCACATGACAACCATAAGGGCCACGACCACAGCACCGACAATTGCGATACGCTGCATCATATTTCTCCTAGATCAAATAGTGTCGCAAGCGTGATCAATCAAGATCACTGGAATTTCTGCCTCAGATCGTGCTCTCGGTCACGCGCAAGATCTCGTCGACGGTGGTCTGGCCCAGGCCGACTTTCTTGAAGCCGTCTTCTCGGAGGGTGACCATGCCGCGCTCGACGCACATGCGTCGGAACTCGGTGACGCTGGGGTTGCTGACGATCTTGTCGCGGAGGTTGTCGTCGAGGATGAGCAACTCGTAGAGGCCCAGGCGGCCGGCGTAGCCGGTGTTCCGGCACTTGTCGCAGCCTTCGCCGACACAGAGTTCATCCGCGGCGATGCCGTGCATGGCCAGGTGGTCGGCGACGTCGCCGGTGGGTGGCTGTTTGACCTTGCAGTTGTCGCAGATCTTGCGGACCAGGCGTTGTGCGAGGGTGGCGTTGACGGCGCTACCGATGAGGTAGGGCTCGACGCCGATGTTGATCAGTCGGGTGACGCAGCTGGGGGCGTCGTTGGTGTGCAGTGTCGAGAGGACCAGGTGGCCGGTGAGCGACGCCTGGATGGCGATCTTTGCGGTCTCGGTGTCGCGGATCTCGCCGACCATCAGGACGTCGGGGTCTTGACGAAGCAGGGCCCGCAGCGCGGCGGAGAAGGTCATGCCGATCTTGTCGTGGACCTGGGTCTGGTTGATCCCGTTGAGGTGGTATTCGACGGGGTCTTCGGTGGTCGAGATGTTGAGCTTGGTGCGGTCCATCTTGCCGAGTGAAGCGTAGAGCGTGGTGGTCTTGCCCGAGCCGGTGGGGCCGGTGACCAGGACGATCCCGTGGGGCTGATCGATCTGGTGTTTCCACATCAGCAGGGTGTCCTCGTTCATCCCCAACTCGTCCAGGCCGACCTGGATCGAGCGGGTGTCGAGGATACGCATGACGACTTTTTCGCCCTGCACCATCGGGAGGGTGGAGACACGCAGGTCGAGCTTTCGGCCGTGGACCATGGCGCGGATCCGGCCGTCCTGGGGGAGTCGGCGTTCGGAGATATCCAGGTTCGCCATGATCTTGATACGCGAGACGATGGCGGCTTTCATGTGATGCGGCGGGCTCATCGAGTCGAACATGATGCCGTCGATCCGGTAGCGGATCTGGAGTTTCTTCTCCATCGGCTCGATGTGGATGTCGGACGCGCCTTCCTTGACGGCGTTGAAGATCAGGTAGTTCACAAAACGGATGACCGGGGACTCGCCGGCCATTTTTTCGAGGTCCATCTCCTCGTCTTGAGTCTCGACCAGTTCAACTTCATCGTCTTCGATACCGGCGATGATCTCGTCGACGGTGTTCTCGTCGTCCGCTTCGTCGGCGCGTTCCTTGCAGGACTCGATATACAGACTAACGTCGCAGCGGCAGACCACGACGGTCTTGATCGGCAGCTGCAGCTTGTGGCGGATCTCGTCGACGATCGGCAGGTTGTCCGGGTCGGTGACACCCAGGATCAGACGCTGTCCGGACATGCGGATTGGCAACACGCCGTGGGAAAGGCAGAAGTCAAGCCCCAGGCGGTTGATCTGCCGGTCGGCCTCGATCGACTCTTCGCCGATCCGCTGAAACGCCACGCCGGTGACCTTCGCCCACGCCTGCTGGACCGCCGCCTCATCGATGCCCATCCCCAGGAACACATCGACCAGCCGCTTACCGGGCGATTTCTCGACCACGGATCGCGCGGAGGTCAATTGCTCCTGATCGATCGCATCGGCGCTGAGCAGTGCTTGGCCGAGGTCCTGGGAGAGCCCGGTTTCGTCGGTGCCGTCGTCGGGGGTGTAGAGGTTGGACGAGGCCACCGACTGGGGGACCATGCCGTTCAAGCCCACGCTGTCTTGTGGGTGTTCTGAGGATTCGTCGGTGGTCATCGTGTGGCCCCTCCTGTCTGCAACGATTCATGCCGCGCTGGGGTCGTAAGTACGGCAAACGGTCTAGTTGGCCTGGGCCTTGAGCGACAGCTCGAACGAGTTGACGCCGGCCTCGAGGTAAACGGTGAGCTTATCGATCTCGGTGACCGTGAAGCTCCCCAGGCGGTCGCCGCGCTTATAGAACTCGCCATCGATAACGGCGATGTTCCGCGCGCCGAGCATGATCGATTGCAGGTCAAGGGAGCCCGCCTCGTCTCTGAGCTTGCTCAGGGCGCGGTCGGTATTCCTGGTGTCCTTCCCGGAATCCCCCCCGTTGTTATCCTCGAACGCCAGCGAGAACGGGTTCTTCTTGACCTGCTCGATGGGGACCTGCTGATCACGGACGTCGTGTTGGAAGATCGCGGTGATCTCGTCGGTGGGCGTGAGGAGCGTGCTGAGGTTTTCCGCCAGAAGCGGATCGCCGACAGGGAGCAGCGAGGGCTTATTGAGCCTGCTCAGTGCGTTGGCGATCTTGGCTTCGATCTCCACCGACTCATCGCTGTTGGTCAGTTCGCCTTGTGTGGCGCGCATGATGAACAACGACCCGGCGGCGACGATAGCCACGGCGGCGATCAGGAGGGTGGTGTGCGAGAGCAAGCCGCCCCCGCCTGAGTCCGCCCCGGCCCCGTACCCGCCGTCTTCGGGGAGCGGGTCGCCCTGGCCGATCCCGCTGAGGGTCATCGACATGGGCTCTTCGGTGTCGTCATGTGGGATCAGGGCGTTTGCTTGGTCGTCATTGAAGTCGGTCATAGCCGTGTCTCCGTAAGTGGGTCAGCCCGCGCTGGCATGGCGTTTCTCGCCCTCGAAGAAGATGCTCAGGACCATGTCGGCCTGCATCTCTCCATCCTGGTCTTTGAGTTTCTTGAGTTTCATGTTGGGGGTACGCGTGATCCGGGGCAGCTTCTCGAGTTCCTGGAGGAAGGTGTAGAAGCCGCTAAAATCACCGATGATGGTCATCTTGATCGGGAGCTCGGCGTACTGCGCCGAGGCCACGATCTTGTCGGTCCGGACGCTCTTGGGTGTCAGGTCGTTCTCCGCCGCAAGACGCCAGACGTCACGCAGGACGACCTCGACGTCGCGCTGAGCGGGCAGCTTCTGCTCGAACAACTCGATAGCCTGACGCAGCTCGTCGATCTCGTCGCCGAGGTCTTCGATGCTCTTGGTCGCGGCTTCCAACTCCTTGAGCTTGCCCTGCTTTGAGGCGATCTCCGTCCGGGCCTCAGCGATCTGTGCGGCGCGTGGCTGGAAGACGAAGAAATAGGCGGCCACCGGCATCGCCAGCAGCAGCAGCACGAACGCGGCTTCTCGTAATCCGAATTGCATGGTTTACTGGTCCTTTCCGTTTGCCGGCTCCGAGGCCGGGACCACTTCGGGCTCGCTCATAACCCGCTCGCCTTCCTGGTTGATCTGGATCGTGTCACCCATCGGGTCCATCGTCAGATCGGGGTTGTTGTCCAAGAGGTGCGGGGCGATGTTCTGGTTGAGGGTCATCTCGATCTCAAACTTGCGCATCTCTCGTTCCTGGACCACCGAGCCCTCGGAGTAGCGGAGGAAGATGTTCTGGAACAGCTCATGTTGATTGAGCATGGCCAGGAACTGCGAAACCTCCAGGTCGGTCGGCGCGACCCCGACCAGGCTCAGCGTCAGCTCGGTGGGCTTGATGTCCGGCTGGTTGGCCTGGGCGAGCTTCTTGCGGTTCTTCTGGTTCTTTTCGGCCTCACGCTGGATCGCCGTCTTGGGCCTGGGCGCGCTGCGGAGGACCTTGGTCTCCATGTCGAACTCCAGCAGGCTCAGCGTCGAGGGCATACGGTTGGTCAGCTCCGCGAGGATCACGCTGCGTGGCACCCGCTCGACCAGGACCGCGGCGACCTTGCGCCGCTGCATCATGATCTTCTTATCGATCTGTAGCTGGTCGAGCTGCTCGAGCCGGCGGGCGGCTTCCTGGAAGCTGGTGTTGACCTCCTCCTGGAGACTGCGGACCTCGGCACGCTGACGGTCGGTCACCAGGAAGGCGCCGATCACCCCGGCCATCACCAGTGCGAAGAGCGTGATGCAGATGGCGTTGGTGCGCCTGGCGATCTTCTTCTGAAGGTAGTCTTCTGGGAGGAAGCTCTCATGGTTTGCCATATCGTTATCCACCTTTAGGGCGTTTGTTCGCCCCTGTTGGCACGCCGGGCAGGTACGCCCGTGTTGCTTGCGTTTACAGGTTGGCCTCACTGAAGCACAGGCCAAGCGGCACGGCCCAGCCTGGCATGGGTTTGTAAGGTTCGATGCCTCCCGAGCGTCCGTGGGTGTCCAGCGTGTCCACCCCGGCGAACGGGTCGCCGAGCTTGGCGGCTACGCGGACCGACCGGGCGATCGTCTGGCACATATTGACGTCCTGCGACTCCCCGCCCAGGAAGACCAGCTGCTTGATCGGCCGGTCCGGGAAGATGCTGTGGTAATACCGGATCGACAGCCTCAGCTCGTCGATCAGCGATTCGACGGTGACGTTGTGCTCGGCCTCCCCGTTGACAGCCCCGGGCGTGCCGGTGAGTATCGTCTTGTCCGCGTCGTCGCTGTCCTGGACGGATGTCACAGCGCCGGCCTGGTCGTGTGACGCGCCGACCTGCTGGGCCAGGGGCTTGACTCGCAGGTTACGGGCCTGATCGAAACTGACCCCCCGCATCTGCGCCAACTCGCGCGTGAGGTGGTCGCCGGCGGCGTGGACGGTCTTGGCGAACGCCAACTCGTTGCCGTGCGGGACAATCAGCTTGGTCATCCCCGCACCGATGTCGATATAGCAGGTCACCTCGGGCCCGGTCTCCTGCCCGCTAAGCAGCGGGTGGGCGCGGACCAGCGCGATCGGCTCGCTGTGCATACCGACAACCTCGAGCTTGCATTGGGTGGCCAGCTCGATGTACTTCATGACGGCGTCACGGCGGGCGGCGATGCACACGAACTGGTACTGGGTCGTCCCGTCGCGGACGATCTTCCCGACGCCGTGGTTACGGACCACCATCCGAGAGGGATCGACGTTGAATCGTTGGATCAGGTGCAGACCGATCTGTGCATCGATGTCTTCGTGTTCGGCCTTGGTCAGCTCCACATGCTGGATCAGGGTCTGGAACGCGGGGATCGAGCAGATGGCGCGCTTGCCCTTGAACGGCTGGGACTTGAGCAGGTTGCGCAGGGTGCCCGAAAGGAAAGCCTGTCTGCTGGAAGCGTCGGAGCGTGCGGACTCGGGGATCACGGCGGAGGCGCTGGCGATCAACTGCGGCGCATCGCCGAGCGATAGCTGCAACACCTTGAGGGTGTCGGTACCGAAGTCGATGGCGATCGGTGAATAACGGGGTTTAGTAAATCCCAGTGCCATGCGTCTTGATCGACCCTCCAGCATCGGCCGCAGCCGATCCCACCGCGGAATCCCGCGCCGACGGCCGTCGGTAGTCCGACAACAAACCGTACGCAGCGCCGGGTTTTCGTGACAACAACTACAAAGTAGATCGACTGATCAGGGGGTGCTGTTTAGACCCTTGCCTGGGTTATCCGGCCGTTACCACCCGCCCAGACGCGCCAAGCAGCACCATGGGGGTGCTTATCGGGCCGGCAGCATGACGCCGGATAGAAGCTAGGATGTGCGATAATGAATCACCTGACACCCAGACAGATCGTCGAGCAGTTGGACCGATATGTGATCGGCCAGGGCGATGCCAAGCGGGCCGTGGCGGTGGCGATCCGCAACCGATGGCGACGCAGGCAACTTACCGGGGAGATGACCCAGGAGGTCTATCCTAAGAACATCATCATGAGCGGCCCGACCGGGGTCGGCAAGACCGAGATCGCCCGCCGGCTTGCCAACCACGCCGACGCGCCGTTCGTCAAGGTCGAGGCCAGCAAGTTCACCGAGGTGGGGTACCACGGCCGGGACGTCGAGTCGATGATCCGCGACTTATTGGACCAGGCGATCACAATGGTCCGTGCCGAGCACGCCCAGCAGGTCACCGTCAAAGCGGAAGCCGCCGCCGCCGATCGTCTGATCGACCTGCTGCTGCCGGGATCCAATGAGCCGGAAACCCATCCCGTAGCAAGCGGTGGGTATGTGAGCCCCGAGGCGTCCGGCGAGCGCAAGGCCCAGGTCCGCGAGAAGCTGCG